>WLCS01000017.1 GCA_009705185.1 Actinomycetota bacterium | reverse complement strand
GGCAAAGTTGTCGTCAAAGCGCAGGTAAAAGTTGGTGGTCGTGGAAAAGCTGGCGGTGTAAAACTTGCTGTCGATGCAAATGATGCAAAAGAAAAAGCTGGCGCAATTCTTGGAATGGATATTAAGGGTCACACTGTTCACAAAGTGATGATTGCTCAGGCGGCGCCAATTGCAGCTGAATACTACGTTTCAATTCTTCTTGATCGCTCAAACCGCACCTTCTTGGTGATGGCATCAGTTGCCGGTGGAATGGAAATTGAAGAGGTAGCACATACAGCTCCAGAAAAGTTAGCAAAAGTTCCAGTGAATGCAGTTGATGGAATCTCTCTTGCAAAGGCGAAAGAGATTGTTGCGCAAGCACAGTTCCCAGCAGATGTTGCCGATCAAGTTGCTGATGTACTCGTTAAGTTATGGGAGACATTCCAATCTGAAGATGCAACTCTTGTTGAAGTCAATCCTCTTGTAAAGACAGAAGACGGTCGCGTAGTTGCACTCGATGGAAAAGTAACCCTCGATGACAATGCAGATTTCCGTCAACCAGATCACGAAGCACTTGTTGATCACGCAACTGCTAATGCACTTGAAGCAGCTGCCAAAGAAAAAGGTTTGAATTACGTAAAGCTCGATAACGGCCAAGTTGGAATCATCGGAAACGGCGCCGGACTAGTGATGTCGACTCTCGACGTTGTGGCATACGCCGGCGAAAAATTCGGTGGAATGCGTCCAGCTAACTTCCTTGATATTGGTGGAGGCGCATCTGCACAAGTGATGGCAGATGGACTTTCAATTATTTTGGGTGACCCAGATGTAAAGAGCGTATTTGTAAACGTCTTTGGTGGAATCACCGCCTGCGATGCTGTTGCAAACGGAATCGTGCAAGCACTTGAACTTCTAGGACCAAAAGCGACAAAGCCAATCGTTGTTCGCCTCGATGGAAATAACGTACTTGAAGGTCGGGCAATTCTTAACGCTGCAAACCACCCATTGGTTGAGCAAGCAGAGACTATGGATGGAGCAGCTTCACGCGCTGCAGAATTGGCGGCGAAGTAATGTCTATCTTTATTAACTCATCCAGCAAAGTAATTGTTCAGGGCATGACTGGCTCTGAAGGCACAAAGCACACCCGCCGCATGTTGGCTTCTGGCACCAAAGTTGTTGGTGGAGTAACACCAGGCAAAGGTGGCCAAGTTGTAGATATTGATGGAACCTCATTGCCAGTTTTCAATACGGTTTCAGAAGCAATGGCAGCAACTGGCGCAAATGTTTCAGTTGTATTTGTTCCACCAAAGTTTGCTAAAGCTGCAGTCATTGATGCAATCGATGCAAAAATGCCATTGGTAGTTGTAATCACCGAAGGAATTCCGGTGCATGACTCTGCATACTTCTATGCATATTCATTACAAAAGGGAACTACTCAGATCATTGGTCCAAACTGCCCAGGACTGATTAGCCCAGAACAATCAAACGTTGGAATTATTCCTGCCGACATCACAAAGCGCGGACCGATTGGTCTCGTTTCAAAATCAGGAACTCTTACTTACCAAATGATGTACGAACTTCGCGACATCGGATTCTCGACAGCTGTAGGAATCGGCGGAGACCCAGTAATTGGTACTACACATATCGATTGCCTTCGTGCTTTCCAAGATGATCCAGACACCACTGCAATCGTCATGATTGGTGAAATCGGCGGAGATGCTGAAGAACGCGCAGCTGCTTTCATTTCAGAGTACGTAACAAAGCCTGTTGTTGGTTACGTTGCAGGATTCACAGCACCCGAAGGTAAAACAATGGGTCATGCTGGTGCGATTGTTTCTGGTTCATCAGGAACTGCGCAAGCGAAGAAAGATGCTCTTGAAGCAGCTGGTGTAAAAGTGGGACAGACTCCAAGTGAAACTGCGCAATTGATGCGCGACATCCTAGGTCGTTAATTTCACGATGCAACGCGTCCTCTCGGTCTCGTTGTCTCACGTTATTCGTAGCGCCGCTTTTCTTATTCTTCCATTTTCATTTATTTCACTTATTGCATGGGCAACTGCAGGAAGCGCATCAGGCAGTACAACAGACCCAATCAGAGGCGCTGTTTGGATTTGGCTCGGCGCACATCACATCCCATTTCAATTAGCACTGCCACCATCAGGAATTTCTGGATACTTAACATTCCTACCAATTGGCGCAGTGGTATTGCCATTCATTGTTGTGCGAACAACATTTGCGCGAGCACTTGATCGTCTTAAAGGTGACTTCCATGATCTCAACGGAGTCAGGCTAATTTTCTCAATGATGTACGCACTCTTTACAACCTTGCTTGCCTTCGCAAGCAGATCAACAGCTATTTCACCGCAATGGTACTTAGCGCCAATTTTTGCATTTCTCATTGCATTTCTTGCAACTATGACTGTGGGATATCGACTGACCCCATCACGCACTCTCATTATTGCTACGAGATTGCTAGCAATCATTATTGGAGCTGCATTCCTAATAGTCATGATTCTGATCATCGCTAATTTCGCTCAAGTAAAGAACATCACTACCTCACTTGAGCCTGGAATTTTTGGTGGCTTTTTGCTTCTTGCCCTTAACGTTCTTTACTTACCCAATGCTGCAGTAGGAGTCGCTGCCTATTTCTCCGGTAGTGGCGTGGCAGTTGGGGCAGGCACAATTATTTCTCCGCTCTGGTATCAGCTTGGACAAATTCCAGCGCTTCCATTACTTGGAATATTGCCAGTAGCTAAACAACCATTTGCAGTGATTGGCGTCCTTTTCTTTATTGGAATTGGGGTATTGCTCGCGTTCTTAACTCGCGAATACCAGTTGCAAGGAATGGTTCAATCTTTCGTATTCACACTCGCTGGCGTTGCACTCTTTGGATACCTTGCAAGTGGATCATTAATAACAACTGAGATGGGTGCAGTCGGGGTTTCTATCTGGAAATTTACTGTGTCACTATTTATAGAAATTGGTATAGGACTTCTAGCTACGACGTTGATTCTTAATAAGGCGCGAAAGTGAAGCGTGTTGTCATTCTCGCTTCCGGAAGTGGCACCCTTGCACAAGCAATATTCGATGCTCGTACTGATCAATTAACACAGGCAGATATTGTTGCTGTCATATCCGATCAGCCCGATGCTCAGGTTCTGCAGCGAGCAGAGACAGCGCATATTGAATCTTTTGTGATCCCGATGCTTGCCGATCGCACCGAGTGGGATCGTGAAATTGAAACGCTCATTGCTGCGTTAAAACCCGACCTCGTAGTCAGTGCCGGATTTATGAGATTACTTTCTGAAAAAATTGTTAATAGATTTAAAATCATTAATAGCCATCCATCTTTGCTTCCGCTATTCCCCGGCGCACACGCCGTCAGAGATGCACTTGCAGCAGGCGCCACCGAGACCGGCACAACGATTCATTGGGTTGATGCGGGACTTGATACGGGAGAAGTGATTGCCCAAGAGAGAGTAGAAATTCGTGCAGGTGATACCGAAGAGTTACTGCATGAGCGTATTAAGATTCAGGAACGAGGTCTCATAGTTGCGACCATTGCTCAGTTGATACAGAGTGATCTGGAGAAGAACAATGGCTAACCGCAAACCCATCCGTCGTGCGCTAGTGAGCGTGTATGACAAAGATCGACTCCTTGAACTCGGTAAATGTCTTGCAGAAGCCGGCGTTGAAATTCTCTCCACTGGTTCGACAGCGAAGACTCTGCACGGCGCTGGTATTGCAGTTACTGAAGTCAGCAGCTACACGGGATTTCCGGAGATCATGGGTGGACGAGTAAAGACTCTTCACCCAAAAATTCACTCAGGTATTTTGGCAGACCAAAATAATCCAGAGCATGTACAGGCAATTGCTGATCTTGATATCGCACCTTTTGATCTAGTCGTCATTAATCTTTATCCCTTTGCATCCACTTTGGCATCTGGCGCCGATTTTGCTGAGTGCATTGAACAAATTGATATCGGTGGGCCATCGATGTTGCGTGGTGCTGCAAAGAACCACGGATCTGTCGCAGTTGTATGTAAAGAATCTCAATACGATCACGTAATTGCCTCGATTAAAGCTGGCGGATTCACAAATGAAGAGAGAAAGTCATTAGCGCTAGAAGTTTTTAGAACCACTGCTGAATACGACTTAACAATTGCTAGTTGGCTTGGTTCAACCATAAGTTCCGATATGGAATCTCTCGATTGGTTAGGACTCATCTGGAAGCGTGAGAATTCTCTGCGCTATGGTGAAAATCCGCATCAGAAAGCTTCTATTTATCGTGGAGGTCCTCCAGGAATTGTTAATGCAGTGCAGTCTCATGGCAAAGAAATGTCATTTAATAATTACACCGACGCCGATGCTGCATGGAGAGCTGCGTTAGATCACTCAGAGCCGTGTGTGGCAATTATTAAACATGCGAATCCGTGTGGAGTCGCTGTTGGCGCAGATATTGCTGACGCTTATGCAAAAGCACATCTCTGTGATCCAGTGTCGGCATTTGGTGGAGTAGTTGCTGCTAATCGCACGGTTACCGTTGCCATGGCAGAACCACTTTCGCAGATTTTTACTGAAGTCATTATCGCTCCAGATTATGAACCTGCTGCACTAGAAATTTTGATGAAGAAACCTTCCATCAGAATTCTTACATGTGCATTTACTCGAATTTCTCCTCTTGAACTTCGCCCCGTATCAGGTGGCGTTCTTGTTCAAGAGACAGATCTCATAAACGCCGATGGTGATAATCCAAAGAATTGGAAACAAGTTACTGGTGCACCTGTATCACAGAATGAATTAAAAGATTTGGAATTTGCATGGCGTTCTGTACGAGCAGTCAAAAGCAATGCAATTTTGCTTGCTAAAGGTGGGGCAGCTGTTGGAATCGGAATGGGTCAAGTAAATAGAGTTGACTCGGCAAAGCTGGCCGTCGATCGTGCAGGTGATCGCGTGGCGGGAAGCGTCGCCGCATCCGATGCGTTTTTCCCATTTGCCGATGGTCTGGAAATTCTTACCGCCGCGGGAGTCCGAGCAATTGTCCAACCCGGTGGAAGCGTTCGAGATGAAGAAGTGATTGCAGCGGCTGAGAAAGCTGGCGTTGCGATGTTCTTCACTGGAACTCGACATTTCTCGCATGCATAACTGACCGATTAGGATGACGGCATGAGCGCACAAATACTTGATGGAAAAGCACTTGCTGCCTCAATTAAGAATGATTTAGCCAAACGCACAACAGCGCTGAAAGCGCGTGGAATTACTCCAGGACTTGGGACTGTACTTGTAGGCGATGATCCAGGTTCGCATTCATACGTTGGTGGAAAACATCGTGATTGCCAAGAAGTAGGTATCAATTCCATCCGTGTTGATCTACCTTCGGATGCAAGCCAAGCAGATGTGTTGGCAGCGATTAAGGATCTTAACTCTGCAAAAGAGTGCACCGGATACATTGTGCAACTTCCTTTACCTCGTGGCATTGATACGCAAGTAATTCTTGAAGCAATTGATCCAGCAAAAGATGCAGATGGTTTACATCCCATGAATTTAGGTCGACTTGTCGCTGGCTACCAGGCCCCTCTTCCTTGCACACCACGAGGCATCGTTGAACTTATCAACCACTACAAAATTCCACTTGCAGGTGCAGAAGTTGTTGTGATCGGTCGTGGATTAACTGTTGGTCGTCCACTCGGGCTATTACTTACTCGCAAGCAAGAGAATGCAACGGTCACACTGACACACACCGGTACAAAAGATTTAGTTGCGCATACCAAGCGCGCAGATATTGTGGTCGCTGCAATAGGTCAAGCACATTTTCTCAAAGCAGAGATGATTAAACCTGGAGCAACAGTTCTCGATGTTGGAATTTCTCGAACAGATGCTGGTTTGTCAGGCGATATAGATCCAGGTGTCATGAAAGTAGCTGCATACGTTGCACCGATGCCTGGGGGAGTCGGACCAATGACTCGTGCAATGTTGCTCATGAATGTGGTCGATGCATGCGAGAGATAACAAGTCTTCAACTTCGTATCGCGTACATCGCAATTGCAATCGGCGTTGTCGTGGGCATCGCAAGTTTCGTGCGAACAGGTGCGCTACTCATTGCAGCAGGCACCGCAGTAATTTCCCTTGCCCAGTCCGGTAAGGGCAGATTTGAGCGCTATCTCCCGCTAGCCATCGCAGTCGTACTATTCGGGCTGGCAATTGCACTTCCTAAGGGGTTGTAGAGTTCTCTCGACGTCAAGATAAAACCAAGATCGATAAAAAGGATAGCCATGGCAAAGAAAGTCACCGTTGTAGGTGCAGGTTTTTACGGATCAACTACCGCTCTTCGTTTAGCTGAATACAACATCTTTGATGAAGTTGTCCTCACAGATATTCTCGAGGGTAAGCCAGAAGGTTTAGCTCTTGATATGAATCAATCTCGATCTATTGAAGGTTTTGAGACAAAAATAATTGGCGCGACTACAACTCCAGAAGGTGCGGGATACGAAAAGACTGCAAATTCTGATGTGGTTGTCATTACTGCAGGACTTCCGCGCAAGCCAGGCATGAGCCGTATGGATCTCATCGGAGTAAATGCTGGAATCGTCCGTGGAGTCGCAGAAAATATTGCTAAACATTCACCCAACGCTGTGATCATCGTGGTTTCAAACCCACTTGATGAAATGACAGCACTTGCGCAGATTGCAACAAATTTTCCAAAGAATCGCGTTATGGGTCAAGCTGGAATGCTTGATACCGCACGCTTTACAAACTTCGTTGCAGAAAAACTCGGAGTACCAGTTTCATCTGTGAAGACTCTGACTCTTGGTTCACACGGTGACACCATGGTGCCGGTTCCAAGTCGTTGCACAGTAAATGGTGCGCCACTATCTGAGAAGTTGTCACAAACTGAAATTGATGAACTCGTAGACCGCACACGTAATGGCGGCGCTGAAGTTGTTGCACTTCTGAAGACAGGATCTGCGTACTACGCACCGTCTGCAGCAGCTGCTCGTATGGCCAAGGCTGTCATTGAAGATTCAGGTGAAGTAATGCCAGTGTGTGCATGGGTAGATGGCGAATACGGCATCTCTGGTGTGTATCTCGGTGTTGAAGCAGAGATCGGCAAGACAGGTATTCGTAAAGTTGTAGAGAGTGCGCTGACCGAAAGCGAAGTTGCTTCTCTTAAGGAAGCTGCAGAAGCGGTACGTACAAAACAAGCAGACGTTCAGACACTCTAAGAAAAAGAATGTAATCGGGAGAAAATAATGGCAAAGATCAAAGTCGAAGGAACAGTTGTAGAGCTAGATGGCGATGAGATGACACGTATTATGTGGCAGTTCATCAAAGACTCATTAATCCTTCCTTATCTCGATGTAAATCTTGAGTACTACGACTTAGGCATGGAAAACCGTGATGCAACTGATGATCAAGTAACAATTGACTCTGCTCGCGCAATCCAAAAGCATGGCGTGGGCATTAAGTGCGCAACCATTACTCCTGATGAAGCTCGAGTAAAAGAATTCGGCCTCAAGAAGATGTGGAAATCTCCAAACGGAACCATTCGTAACATCCTTGGCGGCGTGATCTTCCGCGAGCCAATCATTATTAGCAACGTTCCACGCTTGGTTCCTCACTGGACTAAGCCAATCGTCATTGGTCGTCACGCATTTGGCGATCAGTACCGCGCTACTGATTTCAAAGTTCCTGGTCCAGGCAAGCTAACAATTTCATTTGTTCCAGAAGATGGATCAGCGCCAATCAACACCGAAGTCTTTAACTTCGAATCTTCAGGTGTTGCAATGGCTATGTATAACGTTGATGATTCAATTCGCGACTTTGCTCGCGCTTCGCTGAACTATGGACTACTTCGCAAGTTCCCTGTTTATCTCTCAACAAAGAACACAATTCTTAAGGCATACGATGGACGCTTTAAAGATATTTTCGAAGAGATTTATCAGGCTGAATTCAAAACACAATTTGATGCAGCAGGTATTTGGTACGAGCACCGCTTGATTGATGACATGGTTGCCATGTCATTGCGTATGGAAGGCGGATACGTCTGGGCATGTAAGAACTATGACGGCGATGTTCAGTCAGACACTGTTGCGCAGGGATACGGATCACTCGGTCTTATGACATCTGTGTTGATGACTCCAGATGGAAAAGTTTGCGAATCAGAAGCTGCTCACGGAACAGTGACACGTCACTACCGCGATCACCAAGCTGGCAAAGCGACTTCTACAAACCCCATTGCTTCAATCTTCGCGTGGACACAAGGCCTTGCACACCGTGCAAAACTTGATAACAACGCTGAGCTTGCAAAGTTTGCGACAACTCTTGAGCGCGTATGTATCGAAACCGTTGAACAAGGAAAGATGACAAAAGATTTGTCACTTCTGATCTCAAAGGATGCGCCATACCAAACAACACAAGAATTCTTGAACTCAATTGATGCCAATCTCAAGATAGCAATGGCTTAAATAGTTTATGGATCAGAGCAGCGGTGCGATTGCACTTGTAGGCTCTGGTGAATATTCAGTAACGATGCAGGGGCTTGAAACTGAGCTCTTGCATCGTGCTATTTCACGGGGAAAAGAAAACACTTTCGTCCAGATTCCCACTGCATCCTCACATGAAGGTGAAGCCAGGCGCGCACATTGGAAATCTCTTGGTCAAGCACAAGCAGATCGCATTGGAAGCAAATGCGTTTACTTGCCTATTCATGAACGCGAAGATGCCTTTAACGCTGACTTTGTAGAACAGATTAAGAATGCGGGTCTTATCTATTTCTCCGGCGGGGATCCACATAGAGTGGCAGAAATCTTTAACGATTCACCTGTCTGGGCTGAAATTGTTAAGCAGTGGCGCTCGGGCTCATCACTTGCCGGATGTTCTGCTGGAGCCATGGCCTTTGGCGGCACAATTATGGGAATTCGAAAGTCACATCACAGTTCTGGGTTGGGGCTATTAGCCGATATCGAAGTCATACCGCATTATGACAAAATGCTTGGCTGGCTCCCTGATCGCGTTGCAACTTTCATCATGCGCTCTGAATCGAATTCAACTCTTCTAGGAATCGATGAAAATACGGCGGCAGTTCATACAGATATTTGGAGAAAGTTTGGTTCTGGCAAAATTCATGTGCTGCGCGGCACTTTTGAATTTGAAGAATGACCTTTAAGAAAAAAGAAATCCCGCCGCATTGAACTGCGACGGGATTTCTATTTTAGATAATTAATTAATGCGTGTTCCTGTAGTTGAGTCAAACAAGTGCACTGCTCCTGGAAGATTAGCAACAGTTACTGTTTGGCCAGGTGCAGGTGGGTTCTTTGGATCCCAGCGAACAATTACTTGTGCGCCTTCATCGACAACATTTGCAAACTTAATGCTTGCATCTGCTGGACGACCATAAACGAATGCATCAGAACCAAGTTCTTCAACAACTTCAACATTTACTTGGAATCCCTTATCTGATGGAACCCATCCTTCTGGACGAATTCCAACAGTGACAGATGATCCAGCAGAAGCCGGTACATCGATATCAAGTCCACCAAGGTGTGCTTTTCCACCTGATACAGGTGCAACCAAAAGGTTCATTGCAGGTGAGCCAATAAATCCGGCTACGAATGCATTTCCTGGCTTATCGTAAAGATTGCGAGGTGTATCAACTTGCTGAAGTAGACCATCTTTAAGAACCGCAACGCGATCTCCCATAGTCATTGCTTCAACTTGATCGTGCGTTACGTAAACAGTGGTGATTCCAAGACGACGCTGCAGTGCAGCAATTTGTGTACGAGTTGCTACGCGCAACTTCGCATCAAGGTTTGAAAGTGGTTCATCCATCAAGAACACTTGTGGTTCGCGAACAATTGCGCGACCCATCGCTACACGTTGACGTTGTCCACCTGAGAGAGCTTTTGGCTTACGCTCTAAATATGGTTCAAGATCGAGAAGCTTTGCAGCTTCACGTACTCGCTTATCGCGTTCTGCCTTATCGACTCCAGCAATTTTAAGTGCGAAGCCCATGTTCTCTGCGACTGTCATGTGTGGATAGAGTGCATATGACTGGAAGACCATCGCGATATCGCGATCTTTAGGTGCGACATTTGTTACATCGCGATCTCCAATAAGAACTCGACCTCCGTCGATTTCTTCTAGACCAGCAAGCATGCGAAGAGATGTTGATTTTCCGCAACCTGATGGACCAACGAGCACGAGGAATTCACCATCTGCGACGGTGAGATTGAGTTTGTCTACTGCAGGAACTGTTGTTCCTGGATAAATGCGTGAAGCATTTTCGAATACAACTGATGCCATTTTTTCACTTTCCTTATCCGGGCAGGTACGTGCCCGACGATCCGAGGATTAAGGTGCTGGCCGGTTGACCAGCGGAGCCAAGGCTATGACACGTCGAGGGGAAAGTGAAGTTCGAACTCGGTAGACTTGGCCAATCATGGAAAGTCACCCCAGCGGTTCTCTCTTCTCAGCCATCGCACTTGTTGTCTGCCTCATAGTTATTGGTGGCCTTTTTGTAGCCGCTGAAATCGCACTTATCTCACTTCGCGAAAGCCAGATTAAACAATTGGCTAGCCGCGGAAAAGCCGGGCAACGTGTTGCTGCAATTGCTAGCAATCCAAATCGATTGCTAGCTGCACTTCAGGTGGGCGTCACTGTTACAGGATTTCTCTCTGCTGCACTAGGTGCAGAAAAACTTGGCGTATATGTCATTCCTTGGCTTGAAGAATTAGGACTTGCTCATAAAAGTGCATCCACAACTTCTTTAGTAGGCGTCACTCTCATCATTGCTTACTTCTCTTTGGTATTTGGCGAGCTTGTCCCTAAAAGACTTGCGCTCTATCGAACAGAGAAGATTGCACTGGCTTCTGCAGGAATTGTTGGAGTGCTTACCAATTTGTTCCGTCCGATTATTTGGGTTCTTTCGCATTCAACAAATCTAGTTCTGCGAATCTTTGGAATTGATCCTAAAGAACAACGTGCACAAATTTCTGAAGAAGAACTTCTCGACCTAGTTGCCGGTCACGCTGCATTAACTGATGAAGAGCGCGATATTGTCGAGGAAGTATTTAACGCCTCAGAGCGACAAGTTCATGAAGTAATGGTTCCGCGCACCGAAGTAGATTTTATGGATGCATCACTTACTGTTGGTAAAGCAATCGCTCTAGCAATCGAAAAGGCGCACTCTCGTTATCCAGTAGTTCGTGGTTCATCTGATGAGGTCATTGGCTTTATCCACGTTCGAGACTTGCTGGATACAAGCCTTGCAAATTCAAATGCCAAGATCCAAGAACTTGCCAGAAACATTATGTATTTACCTGGCACCAAAGGAATTCTGCCTGCTCTTACTGAGATGAGAAAGCAGCGCCAACACCTAGCAATCGTGCTTGATGAATACGGTGGCACTGACGGCATCGTCACGCTCGAAGATTTAGTGGAAACTCTTGTTGGAGATATTCGCGACGAATATGACACCGATGAAACCGAAGTTTCGCAAGAATCTCGCACTGGTGATTTTGAAATCGATGGACTCATTTCACTTGAGGATTTAAGTGAACAAACTGGCATCGACTTACCTGAAGGGCCATATGAGACCGCAAGTGGCTTTGTTATGCACTATTTAGGGCGTATTCCGGTTGAGAATGACATTGTGGGCGTTAATGGTGTGCGAATTACGGTGTTGTCTATGGAAGGCAAACGCGCTGGCCGTCTATTAATCTCGCGCAATTACTAAGGCATGCGAGAATTGCACCCATGAAGCGCGTCTTATCTGGAATCCAACCAACGAGCGATTCTTTCCATCTAGGAAACTATCTTGGCGCTGTAAAACAATGGGTTGAACTTCAGGATGGCCATGATGCTTTTTATTGCATCGTGGATTTGCACGCTCTCACCATAGAAACTGATCCAGCTCTCTTACGCAAACGCACTTTGGCATCAGCTGCGCAATTGCTTGCGTTGGGAATTTCTCCAGAGAAGTCCACACTCTTTGTGCAGTCTCAAGTTCCACAACACAATCAATTGGGATGGATCATGGAGTGCCTAACCGGCTTC
>WLCS01000016.1 GCA_009705185.1 Actinomycetota bacterium | reverse complement strand
TGTAGCTTTGTTGCAATATTGGCAAATTCAACGTACCACTTAGTTGCCTTATCGGCTGGACCGCTAATGATCAAAGGCGTACGAGCTTCGTCGATCAAAATCGAGTCAACTTCGTCTACAACTGCAAAGAAGTGATCGCGTTGTACGCAGTCTTCAAGAGTCCATGCCATGTTATCGCGCAGGTAATCGAAGCCAAATTCGTTATTTGTTCCATAAGTAATATCAGAAAGGTACGCAGCGCGACGCTCTGACGGTGTCATGCTGTTAAGAATTACACCAACAGAGAGACCTAAGAATCTGTGAATACGTCCCATCCACTCGCTATCGCGTTCTGCCAAATAATCATTGACAGTAACAACGTGGACTCCGCGGCCTGCAAGTGCGTTGAGATAAGAAGGTAAAGTTGCTACAAGAGTCTTTCCTTCACCAGTACGCATTTCAGCAATATTTCCTTGGTGAAGTGCTGCTCCACCCATGATTTGAACATCGTAATGACGTTGACCAAGCGTGCGCTTTGCTGCTTCTCGAACAACTGCAAATGCTTCTGGCAATAGGTCATCGAGTGTTTCGCCTTGTGCAAGACGAGATTTAAATTCATCTGTCTTAGCGCGCAACTGATCATCTGAAAGTGCAACGGTAGAACTTTCAAAAGAATTGACCTTGTCGACGATCTTGCTCAAGTCGCGAAGAATTTTTCCTTCGCCGGCTCGCATGATGCGGTCGAGAATCGAAGCCATGTATCTACCTTCCAGTTGCTTAGATCGTTCAGGCCCTTTTCGAGCCCCCTTATCGTAGAGGTTCGGCAACGCAGGCCGTTACAGCAGCGGCCACGGTAATGCCTTCTGCACGCAAGGCACGGGCTGCTTCATGCAGAGTTGCCCCCGTTGTGACGAGGTCGTCAATGAGGACCGCATGTCCACTGATAAATCTCAGGGAAATCAACGCACCGTCTAAGTTAAGAGATCGAGCTTTCGCATCAAGAGTTGATTGATCTTTAACTTTTCTCGTATGGGTGAGAAGTTCATGAATTGGAGAACTCGTAAACTCCCCCGCATCGTGGGCAATCACTGAAATGAATTGGCGACCTCTTTGGCGTGCAACTTTCTTGCGAGATGGAATCGGAACAAGAAAAGTTCCTCTGGTTTCATCCAGACAATATATAAGTGCAAATTTCAATGCATCGGTGAGCAAACGATCTGCAGCTAAGAGACCACTTTCTTTTGCAGCGAGTAGAACTTTGCTAGCAATCGGAGAATATGGAATTGAAGAGAAAACTGGAATATGAGGAGCCCATCGAGAATACGTGCGAATAATTCGAGGGGGCCAATACTTTCTACATTGTGAGCAAATTTCTAAACCAAGTGCACCGCAACCAATACATCTGACAGGAAAAATCAGTTCTTCAAGTGAGCGCAGTATTTTCACCGCGACATCATTGCGCTTTCGAAAGAGTTAATTACTGGTAAAAAACCTCTTGGTGGAAATCTAAAGGTGTTGCTTTTATTGGACGAGCGTCAATGGAATCTCCTGCTTTGCGAGGCAGAGTCAGAACAAAATGCGCGCCAAGGCCCGGACGACCCCATGCATCAAGTTCGCCATTGTGAAGTCGCGCATCTTCGAGAGCAATTGAAAGTCCTAATCCTGTACCGCCGCGAACGCGTGCGCGTGATGGGTCAGCGCGCCAGAATCTATCGAAGACGCGAATAAGGGCAGCTTCATCAAGTCCTGAACCGTAATCGCGCACTCCTATTCCTACATCCGAATCAGATGCAACGACGGTCACGATGATTTCTTTTCCTTCTGAGTGATCGAGTGCATTTGAGAGAAGATTTCTCATGATGCGCTCTACGCGGCGAATATCTGCTTTGATCATGACTGTTTTATCTTCAGATCTCACTTGTATCTCTTGAGATGCAAAATCGCTAGCGATATCAAAATCCTTAGCGCAACGCGTAATTAAGGTGATGACATCAAATTCAACTGGCTCAAGTACTGCAACTTCAGCGTCAAATCGACTGACCTCAAGAAGGTCTTCGAGAAGTCTTTCGAATCTATCAAGTTGAGCAGCGAGAAGCTCTGAACTTCGCGCAACAAGTGGGTCGAATGACTGGCGTTGATTATGAATAACTTCGGAGGCCATACGCAATGTAGTCAGTGGTGTTCGAAGCTCGTGGGTTACATCAGATACGAAACGCTGTTGAACGCGAGATAAATGCTCGAGACGAGTAATTTGTTGCTCAATGGATTGAGCCATTTCGTTATAGGAATGAGCAAGCGATGCCATTTCATCAGTAGAAACAACTTTCATGCGCTGGCTGTAGTCACCTTGTGTAAATTGAGTAGCAATTCGTGCGGCTTCGCGCACTGGCCGCACAACTTGGCGAACCACAAGCCAAGTAATCAGCGCGATCAAAAGTAATAGTGCAATACCTGTTATCAAGAGCGAATTCTTAATAAGATCTAAAGTCGCAGTTTGATTTTTGAGCGAGAAGACGATGTACATCTCATAACGTCCCCCGCCAGGAATACGTATTTTTTGGCCCACAAAAAGAGAATCAACTTTTGCTCCGTTGTTGTATAGGGCGGGAGCGTATGCATATTGAAGTTTAGAATTTTTCTGTACGAGGGTTCTTAACTCCTTAGGTATTGAGGAATTCTTAATAATGTTTGATGACATTTCATATGAAACCGTTGAAGAACTAGCAGTCGGTGTCTTTACGAATATAACTTCTCGGCGTTCTTCGTTAATTCCTTGTGTAGAAGTGCTGACTACAAACTCTGCCAGAACTCTTTTACGTTCCTGAACTTTCATATTTTGTGATGCAAGCATTTGGTATTCGGCATTAAAGAAGGTGTACCGAGACTCGGCAAGTGATGAGTTAAGGCTGGTAGAAAAGATTCCATCACCTAGACGCGAATACAAAGCTGAACCTGTAAGAGAGATAACCCCAAGGGAGAGAATGACAGTGGAAAGAATTACTTTTGTAACAAGCGAATGTTGTAAAGCGTGACGTATGCCTTTCATATTAGGCAGTTCCGCCCGCCTTATAGCCAACTCCACGAACAGTCATGACAATCTCTGGATGTTCGGCATCATGTTCAATTTTCGAACGAAGTCTCTGAACGTGCACGTTAACAAGACGCGTATCAGTTGTTTGGCGGTATCCCCATACTTCACTGAGCAGCGCATCGCGTGTAAATACTCGGCCCGGATCTTTTGCAAGTGCCACTAATAAATCGAATTCCAGGCGAGTGAGTTGAATAAGAGTTGTACCGCGGCGAACCTCGTGAGCAGTGACATCAATAGTTAAATCGCCGATGGTAAGTAAGCCTGTGACATCTGCATTTGTGCGGCGCAAACGCGTGCGAATACGTGCAATTAGTTCTGCTTTATCTCTAAACGGTTTCTGCATGTAATCATCTGCGCCAGCTTCAAGACCGCGAACAATGTCTTGTGTCTCGCCCTTTGCGCTCAACATGACGATTGGAACCATTGATTCTTTTCTAATTAAACGACAGACCTCGATGCCATCAATTCCTGGCAACATCACATCGAGTAAGACTAGGTCTGGAGGATTATTTCTAAATACCTCCAGAGCCTCGTCTCCTCGACTGACAAGATCTACATCGAAACCTGAACTCGTGAGAACGATTCCAAGCATCTCTGCTAAGTCTTGATCGTCATCGACGACCATGACTAGTGTCATTTAATTACAACAGTCATTTAAGAACCGTGCTCCCAAGAGTTGAGGTACATATCTTGAGCTGGAGTAAGAACGTCAATACGTCCTCCCATTGACTTCAACTTAAGTGAAGCAACTTCCTTATCAATATATGTAGGAACTTCGTGGACTCCTGCTGGAAGATTCTTTGCTTCCTTAACAAGATATTCAGCAGTAAGTGCCTGATCAGAGAATGACATATCCATTACTGACGCTGGGTGACCTTCTGCTGCACCAAGATTTACAAGGCGTCCTTCTGCAAGAAGAAGTAGGCGACGACCATCCTTCATGACGTATTCATCAGTCTGGTGACGCATCTTTGCATTCTTCTTTACTGAATTCTGCTCGAGCCATGCAACATCGATTTCGATATCGAAGTGACCAGAGTTAGCCATGATTGCGCCATCCTTCATCACTGCGAAGTGTTCATCGCGTAGAACGTCACGGTTACCAGTAACCGTGATAAAAACATCGCCGACCTTTGCAGCATCGACCATTGGCATGACGCGGAAACCCTGCATCATTGCATCGAGTGCCTTAGTTGGGTCAATTTCAGTGACTACAACGTCTGCGCCCATGCCCTTTGCTCGTTCTGCAACGCCCTTACCGCAGTAACCGAATCCAGCTACTACAACAATTCTTCCTGCAAGCAAGAAGTTTGTTGCGCGAAATACTGCATCAAGTGTTGACTGACCGGTTCCGTAACGGTTATCGAACATGTGCTTTGTGTCAGTGTCATTCACTGCGATCATTGGGAATGTAAGTGCGCCATCTTTTGCCATCTGGTTAAGGCGAATAACGCCAGTTGTTGTCTCTTCGCAACCACCAGCAATATTTGGAAGTAGCTCTTTACGAGTTGTGTGAAGAGTGTTTACGAGATCGCAACCATCGTCGAAAACTTGGTGTGGTTCGATATCAAGTGCTGCGTTGATGTGTGAGTAGTAACCATCGCGGTCTACTGCGTTACGAGCGAATACTGAAATTCCGTATTCGTGTACAAGTGCTGCAGCGGTGTCATCCTGTGTTGAAAGTGGATTCGATGCACAGAGTGCGATCTCGGCTCCGCCTGCTTTAAGAACGCGCATGAGGTTGGCAGTTTCAGTAGTGACGTGCATACATGCAGCAATACGAACTCCCGCAAATGGTTGTGACTTTTCAAAACGTTCACGAATTTGAGCCAATACAGGCATGTTGCGTTCTGCCCATTCGATTTTCTTGCGACCTGCTGCTGCAAGTGATGCGTCGGCAATATCGTGCTTTGGAATAGTTGTGACAGGTGTCATTTAGATATATCTCCCTAGTTAAAACGGCTGTTTTTTCGCGTGACCTTCGGCGTAGGGCTCTACTGTGCTAGTCGGCTATGGGAATAGCGTACTAGTTACGGGATTAATACGAGGATCTAGAGGTCCGCTCGAATGGTGTTAAGTACATCATCTCGAACCTTTTTCATTTCTTTCTCCGTTGAAGCCTCAACGTTGAGTCGAAGGAGTGGCTCTGTATTGGATGCGCGGAGGTTAAACCACCACGTATCCCCATTGATGGTCAGCCCATCGAGATGGTCGATTTCTACGCCAACATTCTTGCCATAAATCTCTTCAACCAAGTTCATCGCCGCTTGTGCATCGGCAACAGTTGAATTTATTTCACCACTGGAAACGTAACGATTAAAACTTTTCAGAATTGATGAGAGTGATTTCTTACTCTCGCCCAATGCTGCGATTGCATGAAGTGCTGCAAGCATTCCTGAATCGGCTTTCCAGAAATCTCTGAAATAGAAGTGTCCTGAATGTTCACCGCCGAATACAGCATTTGTCTCTGCCATTAACTTCTTTATGTAGGAATGTCCCACTCGTGAGCGCACTGCCGTGCCGCCTGCTTCTTCGACAACTTCCTTAACTGCCTTAGATGAAATCAAGTTATAAATGATATTTGAGCCTGGATACTTCTTAAGTTCCCGAGTTGCGATCAATGAGGTTAAAGATGACGGGTTTACTAATTCGCCATTTTCATCCACTAAGAAACAACGATCGGCATCGCCGTCAAAGGCCAACCCAATATCTGCACCGTGCTTCTTCACGGCCTTTTGCAGGTCTACCAAATTTGAAGGATCAATTGGATTTGCTTCGTGGTTTGGAAATGTTCCATCAAGTTCAAAATACATCTCGATTACTTCTGCATTAAGTCGTTTAAATACTGCCGGCGCTGTGTGTCCTGCCATTCCATTGCCTGCATCAATAACAATTTTTAGTGGGCGGATTGCAGATACATCAACCAAGCTCAGCAAGTGATCGACATATTCTTCGAGCATGTCTTGATGTTTTTCAATGCCAAGATTACGCATCGCCATCGGAGTACCTTCTTTGACGAAGTTTTCGATAGTCACTAGCCCCGATTCTTTTCCAATTGGGCGTGCACCACTGAGACAAAGTTTTATTCCGTTATATGCAGCTGGATTGTGGCTTGCAGTAAACATTGCACCTGGAAGATTTAATTTTCCAGCCGCAAAGTACAACATATCTGTTGAGGCAAGACCGATTCTTATGACATCTAAACCTTGAGAAGTAATTCCTGCAGAAAACGCTGTAGCAAGAGATGGAGAAGATGGACGCATATCTTCACCAATAACTACTGTGCCAGGTTCACGCTCTAACTCTAAGAAACGAGCAACTGCTACTCCTGTTGCGAATGCAAAATCTGGAGTGAGTTCTTTATCTACAAGACCACGAATATCGTAGGCTTTAAATATTGATGCGCTCATGTATGTATCGTAAAGAGATTATTGGCTCTTTGAGAAATTAAGAGGGAACTGCACGTAAATGTCCGCGGCGTCCCACGCTTGATTGTGCTGGAGTTGCAGCACTCACTGAAGAATTTGAGTGCGAGGCCTGAGCGACTTCACGTACTGCATCGGCTATCGCCATTAAATCATCATCACTGGGACCGCTTTGATTTTCATCTGCATCCTGGCGAATAACATTCCATCCGTTAGGAACTGTGAGTCGTGTTGAGTGCTTGTCGCAAAGATCGTATGCATGCGGTTCGGAAAAAGTTGCAAGAGGTCCTAAGACCGCAGTTGATTCTGAATAAATATAAGTAAGAGTCATCGTTGCAACTGCAGAGCAGCTGACGCGAGAACAGCTGCGCCCTTTGCGAACATGTGAACTCATGAGAACTAGGTTATATGTGCGAGGCGAAAGTTATGGGTTTAACACACTGATATCTGATGTGGGAATCGAAGACTTTGTAAGAACGCTTCCAGGTGCCAGCGGTATATATCCATAACCACTCTTGGAAGAGATCAGGGCAGCTCCAGATACTCCGCGTGCAATTTTCACAAAGCGCACAGAACGTGTGGAAGTTGAGACCTTGTACGTTGCGATGTCATCTCCTCGGAGATTGACTGTCTTAGTCGCACCTTTGCGTGAACTTATTTCAAGGGTGACGCGAACTGATGTTCCGGTAAATACAAGTGATGGAGCTAATCCTGATGTTGCCAGAGTGAAATCTGTAAGTTTTGGAGAGGCGGTACTCCAGACAAAGTCACTCTTTCCCTGAGCAAGAGTCTGAGAGAACACTGATCCTAAGATGGGTTGATCGGATTCAATAATGAGTGCAAATTTTCCAGATTTCATTGTGATGTCCATGGGAATCTCAACGACTTTCTGATGTGCAATCACTTTTCCATTGATACCTAGTGGTGAAAAAGTTCCATCAGTCGAACGTATCTCGGCGCTGATGCGGGCATTAATTGCTCCCGGAACTAGCAAACGAAGAGTATGAGGAGTTGCTGTCTTCTTCTTTACTTGTTGAGGAATCGCGGGAATCTCAAGCAGTCGAGTTGGGCCATCAGTTGGGTTTACGAGATCTCCTCCAAGTGCTTTGAGCCCCTTGCCTCTCTCGTCAACAACAAATGCATTCACACGGCCTGACTTTGGCGTGATATGAATTGCTATCTTCTTTGAACCTGGCGCCAGCGCAACAAGAGGAATCTCTTTTTGAGAATTCGCCTTAACGATAAATTCTTGTGGGGTAAGTGGACCATTTTCAGTAAAGATTGAAACGCTGACGAGCGCCTTTCCTAGCCCACTATTTATTAAGTTCAGCGAACCTTTGGAAGTGATGTCTCCAGTTGCACCGACAAACCACTGTGATGTTGAAGGAGCGCTACACGTTACTGAACCTGCCCAGACACCTTTTCTGGTTTGCCACACAACAGGTGTGATCTTTTCGCTTTCCAAAACTGCAGAGCCAGAAGCAACTGCATATCTGCTGGTTTTAATTGTTGTTGTCTTCATGGACTTAGTTCCGGTCTTGCGAAACTGCATCTCTGAAGATGTCAGTGAGATTGCCGTAGATAAACCAGAAGTGTTTGGTGGGCACACAGTTGATGGATAACTGACTCTAAATTTGTTTGTAGAAACGGTAAAGTTCAAGAGGTTGCTTGCAACTAATACAAATGCGATACAGATTGTGAGAATAAGGGCGCGTTCGTTCTTCATGCGAGCTCCTTCTCTGAAATCTCGCGCTTTCGTCGTCCACCTGGAAGCGCTAAAACGATGCTGGCAACCAAGGTAATAATGAAGAATGAAATCCAAGCACGGCGAATAGTGCCATCGTGGAAGACAGTAATTTCACCCGCGTTAGTTACCTCAAAAGTTGGAAGGTTGTATTGATCTTTAATTCGGGCACTTCTATAGCCATCTTGGTAGAGACGCCAACCATTGCTGAAATTCTCAGTAAGTGTGATGGTGCCCGGTGTTGATACTGAAGCAGTGACGCCCTTATTTTCAAGGATTGTAATAGTTCCAGCATAATCTGTATGAATCATTCGACCTGTTGGGTTATTTACTTTCCAGACAATGCCAGCTTTGGTTGCAGAAGTTCTACTGAACCCACCTAGTCCATCAATTGTTTGAACAACTTCTTCGATAATTGGTCTCTTAAGGAAGATGTATTTAATCCCGTACGTAGAAAAAACCTTGCTTGAAGTAACGCCAGTGTTATCAATCAGACCCTCGACAGCCTGAGAAATTACACGTGTATCGTCGGGAGCAACATCTGCTTCACCCAGTGAGAGATCCGCGCCTCGTGAGATGTAATAAGAAAGTGTGCGTTCAGATTCTTCGATGTAAGACCTGATGACGAGTGTCTTTGCACTTTTTTCTACGGCTAAGTAAGCAGGGAGGACTTTCTCCTGTGAGCTCTTCACTGGCGAATCAGCGCCAGCTGTGACAAGCCAAAAAATAGCAGTTGTGCTGTAGATGAGAGTCAGGATTAACACTGCTGCGACAGAAATGTGTCGATAGTTAATATTTGATTGTTGAAGTCGTGCCTTAATTTTGTCGAACATCACTACAGCAGATGCAATCGCAAGCAGAGTTGCCATTGCGATAAAAGTTCCTGGAAAAACTGGAGATGAGAGAGTTGAACCATTTCCGGGTACAACAAGAACGCTTGCAATCGTTCCGAGAAGTAAGAAAATAATCCCCGGAGTTGCAAATCTACGGGCTGCAGTTGTTGAGAAATAAGAAAGAAGCAGGACTGCAGTAATGGGACTAATGCACCACCATGGCAATGAGCCAGGTCCCCCTGGGTTTGCCAGTATTGCAAGGTTAGGTCCGCCCCCAGATACGCCAATTCCAATCTCTGTGAAAAAGCGAGATGGATGAATAAGTAATCCAAATGATCCTGGTGCTGCCAGCAAGAACGGCACTATTAATAAAGTAAGGCGTCGATACAACCGCGTCAAGAAGAGTGAATCGTGGTAGTCATTGCCAGATCTCTGAAAATCATTGATGGTTGTCAGTGCAACCGCACCAATAAGAATTGCTAAAACAGATGGATTAAAGGAAGCCAGCAACCATAAGAAAAGTGCGTGTCCATAAATTCCGCGACGCGACCACTTCTCTATATCAATCCATTGGTAAATCTGACGGATAAAAAATGGCAAGAGAGCCAGAAGTACAAGGACTCCGAGTCTTCCGGAATTTATCGCGGCAATAGAAATTGGAGATAGCGCGTAAAGAAGTGATGCTCCTGCTGATAACCAGCCATTTTCGGTAAATTTCTTTAGATACCTATGCGCTGAAACCATAATAATAAATGGCGCAAAGAAGAATATAAGCGTGATTAGTACTTGTGTATTTCCAAAAGTAATTACGGATGCAAGACCAACTATCAGAACCCATGCGGGCGTGGATAGTCCGCTTCCCATCCCTACCTCATGCCAACTAGATATGTAGAGTTTTATTAATTCACGGAAGCTGTGGGGAGATTCAGCTAACGCCCCTCCCGAGAGTGAACCTAATCGATGACGCGTCCACGCTAACGAGACAATGGCAACGATGGAGGCTGCAACAATCATTGGTCGATAGAAAATAGTTCTCCATGGTGCATGTGCTATCGGAGTTAATAAATCTTCATCTTCATCAAGAACTAAATCACTTAAAACAGCTGAGTCTTGATCAGATGTATCAGGAAGAATTCTTGTGCGAAATTCTGATGCAAGCCGCGTAAACGATGCTCGTAATTGCGAAGTCCGTGAAGGAATAAAATTCTTCACTACTCGTGGACTAATAAATCTATGTTGCTTTCTAGACTTTCTTGCTTCTAACAACTCTGCGGGATGCAAAAAGAGTGAACCGATAGCCAGTAACTCATCTGATGCATATCCCGGAAGTTTGGCAAAGAGGAAACCTATGGCACGCAATAAAGCACCTGACAAAATCTGCAAAGTGAGCCATGGCAGTGCAAAGAGCGAAGAGTTCGCCAGAAGTACATATGCTGCATTTCTTCTATCCAGCAGAAGTGGTCTATGCAAGAACGCGCCTTCTACATCGACACTTCGACGCTCTGTTGCAGAAGCTTGCGCGTGGTATCCAATTGCATCAGAGACGGCAATAACTGAATGTCCAGCAACTCGGACTCGCCATCCAAAATCAACGTCATCTCTAAAGAGTTCTAGGTTCTGATCGAATCCCCCAAGTTCTTCAAATACATCGCGACGGATAAGTGCTCCGGCGGTACTGACAGAAAGAACTTCATGTACCCCATCATGTTGACCTTGGTCGTATTCAGAAGGTTCAAGTCCTGTCCAACGCGCACCGTTAGATGCGATGCTGACGCCGAGTTCAATCAAGTGCGTGCGATTGTGCCAACCAAGAAGTTTTGGTCCAGCCATTACAACGTTAGGTCTCTCCTGAATTGCTTCAAGAAGAGCGTTCAGCGCATTTGGGTCGAGCGCGCAATCATCGTGGAGAATCCAAAGCCACTCATCACTATTTTCTACAGCTGAAGGAAGTTGATTGACGGCATGCGCAACAGCTTCGCCAAAACCAACTTCACGATCAACGGTTGCACAAGGTATGCGAGCGCCTTTAAGTAATTTCGCGGAGGAATCAACTGATCCGGTATCTATTGCAAAGATCTGATCAGGTTTTCTTTTTTGAGATGAGATTGAGGTGACAACTTCTGCAAGCCATGTTGCACCATCATGTACAACGAGGATTGCAGTAACGCGCTGCGAACTCATGGGAAGAACCTACCCAGTTGAATTACAACTAGTGAAACTACGCGCACTCGTGCCCTGCGATTACGCAGGACGACGCTTTAGACGGCGACGTTCACGCTCAGAAAGACCGCCCCAGATACCGAAACGCTCATCATGAGCGAGGGCATATTCGAGACATTCTTGACGTACATCGCATGAAAGGCAGACACGCTTTGCTTCGCGAGTAGATCCGCCTTTTTCAGGGAAGAAAGCTTCTGGATCTGTTTGAGCGCAGAGTGAGCGCTCTTGCCAGGAGAGTTCAATGTTCTCTCCGCTAGCGAGTTGAATAGTTGGTCCAGCAGTGGGGGCTGATGGCTTGCCAGTTGATGTTCCTTCTGGGCGGATTGGCATTCGCAAATCTCCTCAAGTCATTAGGGGCGGGGTTCTTTGTGAACCACCTGCGCTCTAGAAGAGAATTACACTCGTGTAATCCCTCTAAGTCAACCCCGAGGTTGAGACTTTTGCCCATTTTTTAGGCCCAAAGTGACGAATTTCTAGAGAGTAATCGGTATTTCTGCACTCGGAGAGAGATAAATCGACTCTTTCTCCGTTGCTGCAGCAATTTTTGTCCCATGTGCAACGAAACAATGTGAAAGTTTCGCACCTTCTCCGATGCTTACGTTATCGCCGATGATGCAATCGTTAATCCTGGCGCCGGCTTCAATCACTGTGTTGGCTCCGATTGCTGATCCCCCAATAACGCGGGCACTCTCGGCCACAACTGCGCCCGGCATCAGCAGAAATTCTCCAGAAACTAAATCTCGAGAGCCTTTAAAAAGCGCTGCAGGAGTTCCAACATCGAGCCAATAGGCCTGTTCCTTATAACCAAATACTGGTCGGCCAGATTGCACAAATGCTGGGAAAGT
>WLCS01000015.1 GCA_009705185.1 Actinomycetota bacterium | reverse complement strand
TCACTCACGATAGATGGTTCTTAGATGCCGTAACAGAGCGCACTTGGGAAGTTGTACTTGGAAAAGTTGAAGAGTACGACGGTGGGTACTCGGCATTTGTTCTAGCTAAGGCAGAGCGCGCTCGCCAAGCCAATGCGATGGATGCTCGTCGCAATAATTTGATCCGAAAAGAATTAGCATGGCTTAGACGTGGCGCTCCGGCTCGTACAACAAAACCAAAATTCCGCGTTGATGCTGCCAATGAATTAATTTCAGCAGAACCTGCACCAAGAGATTCAACTGAGTTACTGAAATTTGCACTCAATCGCTTGGGAAATACTGTCTTTGAATTACATCATGCACTGATTAAAGCCGGCGACAAAGAGTTAATTGATAACTTGACCTGGAATATTGGTCCAGGTGATCGCATCGGAATCGTTGGCGTTAACGGTGCGGGTAAAACAACATTGATGCGAACTCTTGCTGGATTGCACCAACCATCACAAGGAAAGTTAGTAACTGGGATTACCGTAAAGACTGCTTTTCTTACACAGCACCTTGATGAATTAGATCCAGAATGGCGCTTACTCGAAGCAGTTGAAAAAGTTGCAACACACGTTGAGATCGGTAAAGGCAAAACCCTTTCTGCTTCCCAATTATGTGAAAGGTTGGGATTTGATCGCGATGCACAGTGGACTCCGGTTGGAAATTTATCTGGGGGAGAGCGTAGAAGGCTTCAATTAACACGACTATTAATGGATTCTCCCAACGTCGTGTTATTGGATGAACCTACGAATGATTTTGATATTGAGACACTTACAGAATTAGAAGACTTGCTTGATAGCTATGGCGGAACACTCATTGTCATTTCACACGATAGGTATTTCCTAGAGCGTGTCTGTGATCGTTTTTATGGATTACTCGGTGATGGTTCACTACGTGATTTACCTCGTGGCGTAGATCAATATCTTGAACAACGAGCAGAAAAATTGTCTTCGGGAAATAGTAATTCCTCAAAGCCTGGCAGCTCATCGAGTGCTGCAGAGCAAAGACAGTTGAAAAAAGACTTATCGCGTGTTGAGAAGCAGATAAGTAAATCTAAAGAAAAGATCCAGATACTCGAGGAAGAGCAAGAATCTGAAAGTCAGAACCATGGACGACTCATCGAGATTACTTCTGAACTTGAAACCGTTCGAAATGAACTTCAATCTCGTGAAGAAGAGTGGTTAGAAATCACTCTTGCGCTAGAAAGTTAATAGAATTCACCTATGTCTAAGAAGACCCAGAGACTCGATTTTCTCGCTGCAATATCGGGCATGATGATTGCACTGCAAGCCCGTGCAAACGGAGAACTTTCTCATCTCATCGGAAATGGAGTAGAAGCGGCGCTGGTTTCATTTGGATCTGGACTTCTCATCATCGCGATTGTGGCTATTTTTAGTTCACGAATCAAAGAAGGTGCGCGCAATTTACGTCGCGCAGTGCAAGCTAAAGAAATTCCACGATGGACACTTTTCGCCGGAACACTGGGCGGAAGTTTTGTAGCTGTACAAACCCATATTGTGCCTTTGATTGGCGTGGCTATTTATTCAGTTGCTTCAATTGCTGGCCAAACTGCAGCATCGCTTGTTGTTGATCGCATTGGACTTACCGGAGGCGGCAAGAAACACATCACCCCAAGGCGAATTGCTGCGGCAGTGTTTACAGTATTTGCAGTCTTTATCTCTGTCTTCGATCGTATCGATGCAAAGAATCTTTCAATATTTGCAGTACTAATGGGATGTGTTGCTGGCGCAATCGTTGGTGTGCAGCGTGCGCTAAACGGTCAAATCAATCAGTACTCTCAGCAGAGTTTTACAACATCATTCCTGAACTTCATTATGGGAACAGGCTTCCTATTTATTTTTCTCACTTTGTTAGTGGTCTTTGGACCTACTGAATTTGTTCCTCTTCCTGCAGGGCCTTGGTGGATTTATACAGGTGGAGTAATCGGAGTTATCTATATTGCTTTTACTTCCACAATTGTTCAACATCTAGGAGTTCTCACATTCACACTCTTTAGTGTGGGAGGCCAATTGGTTGGATCGTTGCTTATCGACTTGTACTCACCGACAGATGGTGTTCAGATAAGTATTTACTTGGTGACAGGAATTCTTATGACTTACTTTGGCGTTGTGGTCGGTGGCGTAAATAATTCACAAGCCCGGAAACGATTGACGCACTGATAAAGAACGCTGCAATCGCATAAGAAGATGTCTTAACCCACGGAAGTGAAGCGGCGTAGAAACCAGCTAAGGTGATTCCAGCGCCCCACAAAATTGCGCCAATAAAATTAGCCGATAAAAACTTGTAGTAATTCATCATCGACGCACCTGCAATGGGTGGGACGAAGGTGCGAATCCAAGGAAAGAATCGAGCAGCAATTACCGCCCACCAACCGGTTTGTTCGTAAAAGCGTTCAGAATTAGCAATCATCCGCTTCATGCGAGGAGATTTCCTTTTATCTAGATACGGCCTGCCGACTACTCGGCCAATCACGAAACCTATTTGATCTCCGAAAAAAGCTGCTGCAACAATGATTAGGACTAGAAGAATAATATTTATATTTCCGTGTGAAGCGGCAACTAGTCCGGCGCTGAACAGAATTGAATCACCAGGTAAGAAAAATCCAAAGAGCAACCCTGTCTCAATGAAAACAATGGCTCCTATAAGAATATAGAAAACAAATGGCGCCAATGTAGAGAATTGGGCATCAAATGAAGCAGCTAGTTCAATCACACTGATTGCTTTACTGCCGCCGCGACTTTAGTTACTACGTTTGGATCAAAAACACTTGGAACAATGAAAGATGTATTGAGCTGGGAAGGACTTACGCAATCTGCAATTGCTTCCGCGGCTGCAACGAGTAGCTTGTCAGTGATTTTGTGAGCGTTGGCATCAAGTAGTCCGCGAAAGATTCCTGGAAAAGCCAATACATTGTTAATTTGGTTTGGATGATCACTTCGACCAGTGGCAACTACAGCTGCATATTTGCGAGCAATAACTGGGTCGATTTCAGGATCAGGATTGGCAAGGGCGAAAACAATCGAGCCTGGCGCCATCGCTGCTACATCTTCTTCGTTAAGAACCTTTGGAGCACTTACGCCGATAAATATATCTGCACCGACCATCGCTTCATGAATACTTCCTGCAAAGTTCTGTGGATTTGAATTTTCGATAAACCACGATCTCATTGGGTCTTCAGATTGAGAGTTCTTGCTAATTACACCGTCTAGGTCAAAGGCAATAATGTTTTGCGCTCCACTAAGAACGAGCAAACGCGCAATTGCAGTTCCCGCAGCTCCAGCTCCGCTCATAATGATTTTTACTTGAGAAATATCTTTCTTTACGAGCTTCAAAGCGTTGCGAAGCGCGGCCAAAACAACGATCGCGGTTCCGTGCTGATCATCATGGAAGACTGGAATATCTAGTAGCTCGCGCAATCTACGTTCTACTTCAAAGCAACGTGGTGCAGAGATATCTTCTAAGTTGATACCGCCATAAACAGGTGCAATTAACTGCACTGTGCGAACAATTTCATCAACATCTTGAGTATCAAGGCAAACTGGCCAAGCATCAACGTTTGCAAAGCGCTTAAATAGCGCAGCTTTTCCTTCCATTACTGGAAGTGCTGCAGCAGGCCCAATATTGCCAAGCCCCAGTACTGCAGAGCCATCCGTTACTACTGCGACAGTATTTCGCTTCATAGTTAATCTACGAACATCGGAAGGATCGTCAACAATTGCTTGCGAGATGCGCGCGACACCAGGTGTATATGCGCGCGACAAATCATCACGAGTTTTCAATGGAACCTTTGAGGTAACTTCTATTTTTCCGCCAAGGTGAAGAAGAAATGTTCTATCGCTCACCTTGCGAACAGTGAGGCCGTTATGTGCAGACAACGCATTATGAATTTGTTGAGCGTGATCAGCATCAACAGTGTCACAGGTGACGTCGATGACGACACGTTCAAGAAGTGACTCGACAACGTCTAGCGCTGTAATTGTTGCGCCAGCATTTGTAATAGTTGTAGTGATCAGGGCAACTGGTTGAAGTTCTGGTGCGCCTTCAACACGAATTGTGATTCCGTATCCGGGTGATGTTGATGCCATTTACACAACACCGTAAAGACGATCGCCTGCATCGCCAAGCCCCGGAACTATGTAACCCTTTTCATTGAGTTTTTCATCGAGTGAACCCGTTACTAAAGTGATTGGAACTCCAGAATTCTTAAATTCATCCTCGAGAGCTTTAATACCTTCAGGAGCAGCAAGAAGGCAGATTGCAGTGATCTCATTTGCTCCGCGTTCGATGAGGTAATTAATTGCCATCACCAAAGTTCCACCAGTTGCAAGCATTGGATCTAATACAAAGCACTGGCGACCAGAGAGATCTTCCGGAAGTCGGTTGGCATATGTTGTTGCTTGCAAAGTCTCTTCGTTTCTCACCATACCTAAGAAACCAACTTGTGCTGTTGGAAGCAATTTCGTCATACCTTCAAGCATTCCAAGTCCAGCTCGCAAAATTGGTACAACAACTGGACGAGGTTCTGCAAGTACTAAACCAGTAGTTGCAGTGACTGGAGTTTTAATTGAAATAGTTTTTGTTCGAACATCTCGTGTTGCTTCGTAAGCAAGTAGAGTCACAAGTTCTTCTACCAAGCGACGAAATGTTGGAGAATCTGTTCTTTCGTCGCGCAATATCGTTAATTTATGTGAGATTAGCGGGTGGTTCGCGACGTGAACTTTCATGTCATCTACCTTACAGGGCTTTCTTTCTAATCCAATGAGTGCCAATATGGGAGATGTGTCAGAGCAGACCCAGGACTTCGCCGTAGAGGCGTGGCATGAAGATGGCCGTTGGTCTTTGGCTGCATTGCCTGATCCTGATGACTTAACTCACATCATTGATCGACTTAAGAAACAACAGACCAATGGTGGCGCAGTTGCACTGATTGCAATTGATGATGAATTCTTTATGGCGATACGTGTACTTGGTTCACATGTTAAATTCTTTATTAGCGACATAACTGCCGCACTTGATTACGAAGTTGCAGCAGAGTTCTTAGAAATTGCAGATATAGATGCACCAGAAGAAGAGGATGAACCACTTCCAACCGGAGACTTAGATATCTTTGCTGACTTAGGTTTGCAACATATGGAGCTCTCTACCTTGTGTGATGACGCAGATTTATTTCCAGATGAAATAATTGAAGCAATCGCAAACCGACTTGGTTTTGGTGAAGCATTCGCAGAGTTATTGGAGTCATAGAAATTTCACTTGCCACACCTGAAGAGTTAATGCATCAAGCACTTGTTATTGCTCAAACTGCTGTGCGTTCTGGCGATGTTCCTGTTGGAGCACTCATAATTAATAAAGATGGTGTGGTTATTGGTAAGGGCTCGAATGAACGAGAAGCAAATAATGATCCAACTGCACACGCTGAGATAGTGGCAATTCGTAGCGCGGCCACTCGACTTCAACACTCACGACTTGATGGATGCACGCTCGTAGTCACGCTTGAACCTTGCGCAATGTGCGCTGGAGCAATCGCACAATCACGAATTTCAAACCTGATTTTCGGGGCATGGGATGAAAAAGCTGGAGCAGCAGGATCGGTGTGGGATGTTTTACGAGACCCGCGTTCGATATTTAAAGTTGAGGTAACTGCAGGAGTACTAGAGAAAGAATGCGCTGCTTTGTTGAAAGATTTCTTCTCAGACAAGTAATTCGTACGATGGATTCAAGATAGTTAACTGACCTTCTTCTTCTCCGACCATACCTTCAGCACGCATCTCCATGCCAACTTCAAGACCTGCAATCTCTCTGCGACCTAAGAAGTTCAAAGTAATTCCACCAGTTTGATCCCATAGTTCAACTTGCAACATTGGAGCTGAACCGCGTGGGGCAGTCGAAATCGAAGTAACGCGACCGTGCACCATGGAACGCTTTCGCCACTCTACTTTTTCGATAGGAGTGACATCTTCTGCATGGTGTGTAATTGGTGCAAATACCTGAGGAGCCAGTTGAGTTGGTTTCACTCTCTCTGCTTCAGGCTCTGACACCTGTGTTTCAACTGAAATCTTTGGGCTTAAAGCGCTACCTGAAATAATTCTGTTTACGTCGAACGGAACAATTGTCGCAACTACGCGACGCAACTGAGATATTGGTGCTGCAATTTCTTCCGCTGTTTGATCGTGAAGTAGTCGACCTAAGAATCTTGAATATGAACGACGAGGTAACAAAATAGTTAATTCGACATCAGTATTTTCTGTTTTTCTGATGGCGTAATCAAGTGCTGAATTCGCAATTCGGCGATCTGGACAATCAATCAGATCTAACTGCACATCTTCGAGGGCTTCAGATTTAGCCCAAGCGGCTTGAATTGCTTCGGCTCGACGATCATCGATAACAAAGTGGACAGCCTTAATTTTATGAGGACGCAAGCTTCGCGCATATCGAATGGCTCCAACTGTTGCGATATCAACGCTATCAACGAAGATGGTTACATCGTGACGAGCGATTGAAGTTGCACGCTCTTCTTCTGTTTTTACTGATAGAGCTTCTTGTTCACGCGTGTACTGACGGCGAAGTCTTAAAAATGTTGCTACCAAGATTGGTGCAGTTACAAGTACTAGCCACGCACCTTCAGTGAATTTAACAACTGAGAAGATAATGACGATAGCTAGTGAAACTGAACCGGCAATGCTGTTGATGACGACTTTCAATCGCCATTGTTTTGGTTTAGTGCGTAAGAAATATCTAGTCATTCCAAAGCCAGCGAGAGTAAATCCCGTAAATACACCGAGAGCATAAAAAGCTACAAGGTGTTCAACTGAGCCAGCTGTAATTACGACGAGGAGAATTCCACCACCTGCAAGAAGCAAAATTCCATTTGAGAAAGCAAGACGGTGTCCACGCTTTGTTAGTTGGCGCGGTAAATAACCATCAGTTGCGACAAAGTTAACGAGCAGTGGGAATGCGCTAAATGTTGTGTTTGCTCCGGCGAATAAAATAAGCATTGTTGCCAGCTGAACCATAATAAACATGACAGAACCAAAAGTGCCTGTACCCACTGCAGCCTTTGCGATTTGTGAAATAACTGTTGGGACCCCAGATTCATAAGGCATTGCATGAATATGGTGAGCAAAATATGAAACACCTAGAACGAGAATTCCTAGCAAGGTACTCATGACTACAAGAGTTTTCTTTGCATTGACGTGCTCTGGAGTTTTAAACAATGCAACGCCGTCAGAGATTGCTTCAAGTCCAGTCAATGAAGATCCACCGTTTGCAAAAGCGCGAAGCAAAATAAAAATTGCAGAAAATGTCAGAAGGCCTTGAGCTTCACCAACATGAACAGCGCCAGGAAGATTGGTGTCGAGAACAGGAAGTGTCCCTGAAGCAAGGCGATAAAGACCCATTCCAAAAACGATAAACATACAGCCGACGAAGAAGTATGTTGGAAGTGCAAAAGCTTTGCCTGCTTCCTTTACACCTCGAAGATTTCCGTAGGTAAGGAATGCAATTACTGCAAAAATCATGTACATCTTTGCTGGTTCAAGAGACGGGAAGGTAGAAATAATTGCAGCAACACCTGCAGCCGATTGAATTGCTACTGTAACGATGTAATCCAACATCAATGCAACTGCAGCAATCTGCGCAACTACTGGGCCGAAGTTATCGCGCGAAACAATGTAAGCACCGCCCGTCTTGGTATATACGTCGATGACATTTCTATAAGACAAAGTAATCAAAACTAGAATTGCAAGAACAACTGCAGTCATAGGCATCAAGATTGCAAATGCTGCTAAACCAAAAGCTGGAAGCAATGCGATCAGAATCTGCTCTGAACCGTATGCAGAAGATGAGATGCAGTCAGAGGAAAGAATGCCGAGCGCATAACGCTTGCTTAATCTTTGGTGGCCAAGTGAATGGCGGTTGAGAGCTCCACCTAGGAAGAAACGTTTTACCTTGTAAGAGAACGGATCATTGACGTGAGTGTGATCCTGAAGTGCGACCGGTTGAGGTGCATCATCGGTCCAAGACTTAGCCACTTCTACTCCCTTGGCATTTGATAACTCGTAAGTATGCTTATCTTATGCGCACACAGTTATATATAGATGGTCAATGGGTCGATGGAAGCGGGACTTTAGAGGTAATTGATCCCAGCGATGGCTCGGTAATCGCAACTGTCGCAACTTCCAGTGATGAGCAAAACCTGGCCGCTGTTGATGCCGCTGACCGCGCTGCCGCCTCCTGGGCAAAGACTGCACCTCGTGTGCGAAGTGAAATCTTGCGCAAAGCATTCGAAATGATGATTGCCGAAGCTGATTACTTAGCTGAACTCATTTCAAAAGAAAATGGAAAAGCGCTGCCAGATGCAAGGGCAGAAGTTAACTACGCGGCTGAATTCTTTAGATGGTTTGCAGAAGAAACAGTAAGAATCTCTGGTGATTTCAGAATGGCGCCAGCCGGAGATAAAAGAATTATTGTCACTCACCAACCTATTGGAGTCTCACTTCTTATTACTCCATGGAATTTCCCTGCCGGAATGGCAACTCGCAAAATTGGTCCTGCTGTTGCAGCTGGTTGCACAATGATTTTAAAACCTGCCGGAGAGACTCCACTTACTGCGCTCGCAATCGCAGACATTCTTGAACAGTGCGGTTTACCAAAAGGTGTTCTTAACGTAATTCTTCCTGCGCAATCTGGTCCAGGAATTTCTAAAGTGCTTCACGATTCTCGTGTAAAGAATCTTTCATTTACTGGATCAACTCAAGTAGGAAAGATACTTCTTAAAGAAGCAGCAGATCAAGTAATTCGTTGCTCAATGGAACTCGGCGGAAATGCACCGTTTGTAGTTCTCGATGATGCAAATATTGAAGAAGCAATTAAAGGTTTAATGATGGCAAAAATGCGCAATGGCGGAGCAGCGTGCACTGCAGCAAACCGAATTTATGTTGCGCGCTCAATCGGAGATAAGTTCATTGCAGAATTTGCCAAAGCGATGGCTGCTCTGAAGATGGGAGTTGGCAGAGAAGCAGGAATTCAGCTTGGCGCCAGCGTTTCAGTAAAAGAAAGAAATAAAATCGCTGAACTTGTAGATGCATCTAAGGCTCGCGGAGCAAAAGTCCATCTCGGTGGAGAAACACCTGATGGCAAAGGCGCTTTTTATCCCGCAACAATTCTTGAAGTTGCTAAGGATGACGAAATTCTTGCTAACGAAGTCTTTGGACCAGTCGCACCCGTTGTCCTCTTTGATTCAGATGAAGAAGCACTGGCACTAGCGAATGAAACAGAATATGGACTTATTAGTTATGTATATTCAGAAGATCTCAAGCGAGCGATTCGATTTGCTGAAGGCATCGAAGCTGGAATGGTCGGCATTAACCGCGGCCTAGTTTCAGATCCTGCAGCACCATTTGGTGGCGTGAAGCAATCCGGTCTTGGCCGCGAAGGTGGATTCGATGGAGTGCACGAGTTCTTGCAGACTAAATACATCGGGGTAGAAATTTAAGAATCTACAAAGTCCTAAGTTTCACTAATACTTCTGAGTCGTACGTTCGAATTTTCCTGAGCAATCCAAGCATTTTGCTGCCGCCATTTGAGAAGTGGCGCAAGCTGTAATAAGGAAAAGTGTTAATCCCAAATCCGACGTCAGGGTCCACATCCGCACTCGCAAGGGGAAAATTCCTAATGACATCTACTGCGCTTTGTGCGAAGAAGCGCTTCAATCGTCTAATTCTGATTGGCCTAGTCAAACCCAATTTCATCTCGCGAACCACAGGAGTGAACTCAAGTGAATCTAATCTGCGAGTTCTAAATTCAACGCAATTTGAGCTAACTTTGTACTCCACTTCCCCGTTAGCTATGAAGTTACAAAATCTCTTTTGGCTTAAGAGCGCTCTGGCTTGAGTTTTATACTCCCGCTTTTTTGAAGAATACAAGTACCTGTAGAGAGCGAGGCGCTCCTCTTCACCTAAGTTTTCACCAAGTGTTAGGCATTCGTCATAGAAGTTCACAACTCTATTTTGCACCAATTCTGCAAGACTCGCCATAGAATTTTCCAGAATCTCCAGTTACGGAAATAGTCTTTCCGTTTGCGAGAAGAACTTTTCCGGACGCTCGGCCTTGGTAAAGCACCGGATCGCTCGGTAGACATTTTACAAATAGACCCAAGAAGCGAGCAGTGTTTGGTTCTTTCAGGTTTGAATTTCTGGTCTGTTGCTCGAATTTAAATGCGGTAACTTGAGAGTCTTTGTGAATACTCTGAATATCAGCTTGGATTGTTGTGTATTTCTGTGGAGCATCGCAAACACTTGTCACATTTAATTTAAGGACGTCCGCACCCCGAGACTCCTTTACCGATGTCGAAAGGTGTGGACGTTCTACTTTGAGTTCGCATTGAGGCTCTTTCTCTGAACCCCCTGAGAGCATTAGGAGTTGAGTTGCAATTAGGCCAAGGACTAAAACCCCTGGAACTTTGGGAATCAATAAATTTGGTTTAGGAATAGTGAAAGCCATGATTCAACGTTAAGTAGTTAGCGGTCTTGCATGAATCGGGCTATCCACAGTCAACCTTGCGGAGGATGAGGGATTTGAACCCTCGATAGGTTTCCCTATACACGCTTTCCAAGCGTGCGCACTCGGCCGCTATGCGAATCCTCCAGCGCTAGCCGCTCGCGAGAGCTGCCAACGTGCCAAGAGTAACGGTGACTGCAGTCAGCCTCGACACCTAAGATTGGTCCAGATCTCCGGTGCGACGCCATCGTGCTGAACTCCCCCAGGGTAGGAATACAGCAAGGGTAGGTACGCTCTGACGGGTGCACCGGAGGTCCCAAGCACACAAAAAGTTCGCGGCCAATTAGAAGTGAATTGAATCGCGATCGACCAGAGAGTAGAAGAAATGTCTTTAGCGTTATATCGAAAGTATCGCCCATCTGTATTTGCAGATGTCATTGGCCAAGAACATGTCACCGTTCCGCTTTCAAATGCGCTCGAATCAGGAAAGACACATCACGCATATTTATTTAGCGGCCCTCGTGGTTGCGGAAAAACTTCTAGCGCTCGCATCATGGCGCGCTCACTTAATTGCGAAAAAGGCCCAACACCAAATCCATGTGGACAGTGCCAATCATGTAAAGACTTAGTTGCAAATGGACCAGGCTCGATAGATGTAATAGAACTCGATGCAGCGACTCATGGATTAGTAGATGATGCACGCGATCTTCGCGATAAAGCATTCTTCGCTCCGGTACAAAGTAAATACAAGATTTACATTATCGACGAAGCACATCAGCTTGGACCTGGTGCGGCAAATGCACTTCTCAAAGTTGTCGAAGAACCACCTCCTCACGTAATTTTTATCTTTGCAACAACAGAGCCGGAGAAATTGATTTCAACAATTCGCTCTCGTACGCATCACTATCCATTCCGTTTAGTTCCACCTGGAATTCTTACAACTCACCTTGAAGGTATTTGTGAATCCGAAGGTGTGAAAGTTGCTAAAGGTGTTCTGCCTCTCGTTGTTCGCGCATCAGGTGGTTCTGTTCGTGATGCTCTATCTGTACTCGGTCAGCTCCTTGCTGGTGCGGGTAAAGATGGTGTCAGTTACGAAATCGCAATTCAGCTTCTCGGTTTCACAGATGGCGCACTCCTCGATGATGCTATGAATGCAATCGCCGCACGCGATGGTGCAACTGTTTTTAAGACAGTCGATCGTGTTATTGAATCTGGCCACGATCCACGTCGCTTCACACAAGATCTATTAGAACGACTTCGCGATTTAATGATCGTTGACGCACTTGATGCAACTAATGCAAATAGTATTTTGCGCGAACTTCCAGATGATCAACTCGAGCGCATGCGAGTACAAGCGCAGAACATTGGGCAAGCTTCTCTTTCACGCGCTGCAGATATTGCAGCCGAAGGTCTTACACAAATGCGCGGAGCAACAGCGCCTCGTTTAATTCTCGAACTCATTTGCGGGCGCATTCTTTTGCCAATGGGTGATACCAGTGAAGCAGGCTTACTTGCGCGCATCGAGCGCCTTGAACGTGTTGAATCTATAGCGCCGACTGCTCGAATCGTTGAGACGTCGAGTAACTCGGAAGCGCAGAAGCCTCAAACTCCTGACACGTCGAGTAACTCGCTTCGCTCACATACTCTCCTTAGCCAGAGTTCCTCATCTTCTGAGACAGTTATAGATAAAGAAGATTATGTGAGTGCTGCAACTGCAGAAGCAAAGAAAGAAGCGCCAGTGAAAGTTGCGAAGCAAATTGCTGAAGCGCAAGCTGCGCCGAAGAAGATAGACACAATGGATGTTGCAGGACTGAGACGGTTGTG
>WLCS01000140.1 GCA_009705185.1 Actinomycetota bacterium | reverse complement strand
CATTGGGATAGTCGACTTCGAACTGCAGAATATTGCGAATTGTGGCCCCTCGGAATCCGTAGATAGATTGATCGGCATCACCCACAACACAGAGTTCGGCTAATGGAAATCCATCACCTTCGACGCCAGTGAGTTCTTTTACCAAAACATATTGCGCATGGTTTGTATCTTGGTATTCATCGACCAAAATGTGGCGAAATCTAGAACGGAATCGGGCTTTCGCCTCTGGATATTTCTGCAAGACCTGCACAGTTTTCATAATCAGATCATCGAAATCCATGGCATTGGCTTGCTGCAAACGCTTCTCATACATGGTGTAAACGTCGGCAACAATGGTTTCAAATTGATTCGTTGCATGGCTTAAGTACTCGTACGGTGTCTGCAGTTCATTCTTTGCCTGTGAAATCAGATGTTGAAATTGTCGAGCCGGATATCGTTTTGAATCAAGATTGAGAGTCTCCATTACCCGCGAAATAAGCTTTTGCGAATCTGCAGAATCGTAAATACTAAAAGTACTGCTGTAACCAAGGCGTTCGACTTCTTGGCGCAACATTCGAACGCATGAAGAGTGAAAAGTTGATACCCACATTGACTTTGCGACCGGACCAACTAATTCAGTGACGCGCTCTTTCATCTCGCCAGCAGCTTTGTTGGTAAATGTAATTGCCAAGATTTCATAAGGGCGAACTTCTCGACGAGCCATGATGTATGCAATACGACGAGTAAGCACTCGAGTCTTACCTGAACCAGCACCTGCAACGACTAATAGCGGAGTTCCCGCGTGCGAAACGGCCTTCTGCTGCTGCGGATTTAATCCGTCTAGCAAAGGGTCGGTCAGAGTCATGCCGCGGAGTCTATTAGGCTTGTATGTCATGGAGCCGATATCAGATTCAGAGATCAAGCGCGTTTTAGTTATTAATGCCCATCCCGATGATTCGGATTTTGGTGCATCAGGAACTATCGCCCAATGGGTGAAGCAGGGAATTGAAGTCTCTTACGTTCTCTGCACAAACGGCGACCAAGGCGGAGAAGAATCTGAATACTCCAAAGAAGAAATGCCTGCAGTGCGCCAACGTGAACAACGCGCAGCAGGTGCTGTCATCGGCGTTACCGATATTACTTTTCTTAATTACGTTGATGGACATCTAGAACCCACACTTGGACTTCGCAAAGATTTAGTTCGACAAATTCGCCGTGTAAAACCAGATCGCATGGTCTGTCAATCTCCAGAGCGAAACTGGGAACGTATTGGTGCAAGCCATCCTGATCATTTAGCTGCAGGCGAAGCAGCGATTCAAGCTGTTTATCCCGATTCAAGAAATCCTTACGCTTTTACTGACTTGCTAGAAAAAGAAGGCCTAGAACCTTGGAGAGTTCGTGAAGTCTGGATGATGGGCTTTGCTCATCCCGATCACTTCGTAGACATTACAGATACATTCGATCTCAAAGTAAAGGTGTTGAAAGAGCACGCTTCACAAACAGGTCACAACTTAGAACTTGAAGGCATGCTCCGCGAATGGGGGCAACGCAATGCAGGTATTGGTGGCTTGCCTGAAGGACGTATCGCTGAAGCTTTTAAAATAGTTAATACGAATTAAAAACTATTTAGCGAACCGAAACAGATTCGATTGCAACCTTAATCTTTGGTGCGCCGATTCCGCTGGGATCATTTACGCCTTTTGATGCAATAAATTTCAAGACATCCAAGCCTTCAGTGATCTTTCCCCAAATTGAATACGAAGGCCCGAGCGCTGGAGAGTCACCGAATACTAAGAAGAACTGACTGCCATTTGTATTTGGCCCAGAGTTAGCCATGGCCACTGTTCCTGCGGGGTATGTAAGTGCCTTGCCTACTGGAAGATTTTCATCGCCGTAAGAAAATCCTGGGTCGCCATTTCCTTGCGCCGTTGGATCGCCACATTGCAACATGTAGAAACCAGAAATCGCCTGGCGGTGACATAAAGACTTGTTGTAATAACCAGCTTTTGCCAGCGCAGAAATTTGAGTAACAGTAAATGGAGCATTGGGATCAAGTGCGATAACAATATTTCCGCAGTTGGTGCGTAGGGTCATTGTTGTAGGCAACTTCTTAGCAGCCGTGCGGGGCGGATTAGTTTTCAGTGGCGCATGAGCTTTTGCAGTAGTCGTTCTGCACTTAATGGTTGCAGCTTGAGCTGGTACGAATGAAACATAACTCAGGACACAGCTTGCAGCAATTGCGATTGCGATAGTTCTTTTGTTCATCGAGACTCTTACTCCCACTCAATTGTTCCGGGCGGCTTACTTGTTACATCGAGTACTACTCGGTTTACTTCACGAACTTCGTTGGTAATACGAGTAGAAATCTTTTCAAGCACATCATAGGGAACGCGAGACCAATCTGCAGTCATTGCATCTTCACTAGATACTGGGCGCAGAACAATTGGGTGTCCGTAGGTGCGGCCATCGCCTTGCACGCCAACACTTCGAACATCGGCAAGAAGTACAACAGGGCATTGCCAAATGATGCGATCAAGCCCAGCAGCCTTTAACTCTTCGCGAGCGATCAGATCTGCATGACGTAAGATCTCAAGACGTTCAAATGTCACTTCACCAATAATGCGAATACCTAGACCAGGGCCTGGGAACGGTTGGCGCCAAACAATTTCTTCAGGCAAGCCAAGTTCCAAACCAACATGGCGAACTTCATCTTTGAAGAGAGTGCGAAGCGGCTCTACTAATGTGAATTTCAAATCATCAGGTAAGCCACCAACATTGTGATGTGACTTAATATTTGCAGTTCCTGTACCGCCACCGGATTCAACTACATCTGGATACAAGGTGCCCTGCACCAGGAATTCAACATCTCCGCCAGCCGCAATTTCGCGGGCAGCTGATTCAAAGCAACGAATGAATTCGCGGCCAATAATTTTTCGTTTAGTCTCTGGATCAGTCACACCGGCGAGAGCATCTAAGAATTGCTTCTTTGCATCTACAACTACGAGTTCAATTCCGGTAGCTGCAACGAAGTCACGTTGCACTTGCTCGGATTCGCCGCTG
>WLCS01000014.1 GCA_009705185.1 Actinomycetota bacterium | reverse complement strand
TTCTCAACTGCAACAGTTCTTACTTCTGCAAGATCTTCCCAGAGAACGTGAAGAGCTCCGCATCCGATGATGACTCCATCTTTTTCGGCGACGGTAAATTCCTGAACGCTTTCAAATAATGTAACTGTTTCTTTAGAGAGCATTTGGCCCGGAGCAGCATACGAATCTACTAACTCGCGGATTGCTTTTACATCAGAAGTTTTTGCAGGACGAATAAGCAACATTGTTACTCAACTTCTGGTTTAACTAATGGGAACAAAATTGTTTCTCTAATGCCAAGTCCTGTGAGAGCCATGAGCAATCGGTCAACGCCCATTCCCATTCCGCCCATTGGAGGCATTCCAAATTCCATGGCTCGCAAGAAATCTTCATCCACTTGCATTGCTTCTAAATCACCTTTGGCGCCAAGTTGGGCTTGTTCAATTAATCTGTCACGTTGAATTACTGGATCGATGAGCTCTGAATATCCAGTTGCTAGTTCGAACCCATCAACGTAGAGATCCCACTTCTCAACAACTCCTGGAGTATCGCGGTGTGCGCGAACAAGTGGTGAAGTATCAACTGGATAGCCCATAACAAATGTAGGTTCTATTAATTTATCTTGTGCAACATGTTCAAAGATTTCTTCGGCAAGCTTGCCAGTAACCCACTTTGGGTCAATTTTCATGCCTAGTTTTGTTGCATATTTCTTAAGTGTTTCAATGTCGGTAAGAGCCGTTACCTCTTCGCCAACTCCTTCTGAAATCGCATCGTAAAGTGAAATCTCTTTCCACTTACCGCCAAGATTTGCTTCACGTCCGTTGTGATGTGTCACAACGTGTGAGCCTGCAACAGCCATCGCTGCATTCTGAATCAATGAACGAGTGACATCAGCAATTGATCGCCAATCTCCGTACGCCATATATGACTCGACCATCGCAAACTCTGGTGAGTGTGAAGAATCGGCACCTTCATTGCGGAAGTTTCGATTGATTTCAAAAACTCGTTCGATTCCACCAACCACGCAGCGCTTAAGGAAAAGCTCTGGGGCGATTCGCATGTAAAGATCCATGTCATACGCATTGCTAAATGTCTTAAATGGACGCGCAGCTGCGCCACCATGCATAACCTGGAGCATTGGCGTTTCAACTTCAATAAAGCTTTCATTGTTAAATGTTTCGCGAAGCGAACGCATAACAGCTGGGCGCATGCGAGCAGCACTTCGTGCTTCGGGACGAACAATTAAATCTACGTAACGCATGCGCACGCGAGTCTCTTCAGACATCGGTTTGTGATCATTTGGAAGTGGGCGTAAAGACTTAGATGCGAGTGCCCAAGAGTTTGCAAGAATTGATAGCTCACCACGTTTTGAAGTAATGATTTCACCGGTGACAGAGACGATGTCACCTAAATCGATATCTGATTTCCATGCATCAAGTGACTCTTGTCCGACTTTATCTAAGGAGAGCATCGCTTGAAGTTCAGTTCCATCACCTTCGCGCAAAGTCGCAAAGCAAAGTTTTCCTGTATCGCGCTTAAAGATTATTCGACCTGTAAGACTTTCAACATCTCCAGTTGCAACATCGACTTCAAGTGATGTGTATTTTTCGCGAATCTCTTTGAGTGATTTAGTCCGAGGTACGGCAACTGGATATGCCTCAATTCCACGCTCAAGAAGGCTTGCGCGCTTCTCGCGACGAATCCGAAGTTGCTCCGGTAGATCGTCTTCTGCGGAAGGTAAATTCTCAGTTGTCATAGTGGCGCAGAGTCTACCCTTGGAGCGAGGCGGCTAGGAGTTGTTCTTCTCGTGTATGAGACGAAGTCCAATAAGTGTCAGATCTGGCTCGTGTTCATCGATAGTTTCTGAAACACCGATGATTAATGGGGCTAATCCACCTGTTGCAATAACAGTTGGCCTTTGCTCATAACTCAACGCTAACTCTTCGGTAATTCGCTCTACTAATCCATCTACTTGACCAGCGAAACCAAAAATTGTTCCAGATTGGAGAGCTTCAACCGTATTTTTGCCGATGACATTCTTAGGCCTAACTAATTCGACTTTTCTCAGTTGCGCAGCGCGTGAAGCAAGTGCATCCACCGAAATTTCAATTCCTGGTGCAAGTGCGCCCCCAAGAAACTCTCCTTTGGGAGAGACAACATCGAGATTTGTTGAAGTTCCGAAGTCAACAACTATTGCTGGGCCGCCGAAAAGTGTATGAGCTGCAAGGGTATTAACAATTCTGTCAGCGCCAATTTCTTTTGGATTATCAACGAGTAGTTGGACGCCAGTCTTAGTGCCAGGTTCAACAATCGTGACAGCAATGTCGTGAAAATATGAATCAATCATCGTGCGCAACTCACGAAGAGTTGCAGGCACAGTTGAACAAATTGAGAGTGCAGTAACTTTGTAATCAGCCACAAGAGCGCTGTATTGGAGCCATAGCTCATCAGCTGTAGTGCGCGGATCAGTCTTGACTCTCCACGATTTCATTAAGTCAGGACCATTGAAAATTCCCAAGACTGTATTGGTATTTCCTACATCGACAGTTAACAGCATGATTACTCCGCTCTCAGATCTAATCCAATATCTAGCACTGGGGCGCTATGAGTAAGCGCGCCAATCGCAAGATAATCCACACCCGTTTCAGCAAATGCACGCGCACTCGTGATTGCAATGCCTCCGGAAGCTTCCAACTTGCATGCTCCCGAAACAATTTTTACTGCTTGAGCACATAAATCAGGACTCATATTGTCTAGAAGTACGAGATCTGGTTTAAGTGGCACTATTTCTTTTAGCTGATCTAAATTATCAACTTCGATTTCAATTTCTGATTGCGGATACTTTTCTCGCACTCTTTTGAATGCTTCAGCGACTCCACCTGCTGCGGCAATATGATTATCTTTAATGAGTGCAGCATCGCTCAGAGACATTCGGTGATTAACTCCGCCACCCATGCGAACTGCATACTTTTCAAGTTGACGCATTCCTGGAGTTGTTTTACGTGTATCGCGAATCTTGCAGGCAGTTCCTGAAATCGCATCTACCCATGTGCTTGTCAGCGTTGCAATCCCACTTAAGTGGCCAAGGAAATTAAGCGCAGTCCGCTCCGCAAGCAAAATTGCGCGAGTATCACCACGAACGGTCAGAAGTTTTGTCCCCGCTGCTACTTTTGTTCCATCAGTTACAAGTAATACGAAATCTGTTAACCCAACTTCTTCCAAGACAGCCACAGCCATATCTGTTCCTGCAATGACGCCATTTGTTCGAACAACAAAGTCTGCTACGACTCTCTCAGTGCCTGAAACGGTCGCGACAGAAGTGATGTCCTCGCCACCATCTAAATCTTCAGCTAGCGCTCGTTTTATTAATTCGCGGTCAATCATTGGCTTCCTACCTCCTGATATCCGCTTGTCCAATATCCAGTTTGATCTAATTGCTGAACAATTCGCTTGCGCCAAGCATCACTTGTATCTGGAAAATCTTCACGCCAGTGCGATCCTCTTGTCTCTTGGCGAATAAGAGCAGCTTTCAGAATGGCTTGTGCGAGTTGAAAGAGATTAGTTGTCTCCCATGCTTCAACACAAGGTTGCGTGCTAGTTCTATCTTCAATGCGTGTCAGATCTGAACTTGTGCGCAATAACGAATCTGAAGATCGCAGTACACCTGCGCCTTTGCTCATGCTCACTTGAATATCGTGTCGTACTTTTGGATCAAGCAAGATTGCACGAGAGACATTTTCTACAGGCTCGCTGAATTCCGGAAGATTGCTTGCAATATCTGCAGCAATACGAGCGCTAAAGACCAATCCTTCAAGGAGAGAGTTAGAAGCAAGGCGGTTTGCACCGTGAACGCCAGAACATGCAGTTTCGCCACATGCATAAAGACCTTTCACACTTGTACGTCCATTGAGATCAACTCGAACACCACCAGATGCATAGTGAGATGCTGGTGCTACAGGAATAAGTTCTGTGAGTGGATCTATTCCGTTGTTCTTGCATGAGGCATATATTGTTGGAAATCTAGATTCAAATCCTTCTATATGGCGTACATCGAGCCACACATGCTGCAATTTCTCTTTATTCATCACACGCATAATTGAAATTGCAACAACATCACGTGGCGCTAATTCAGCAAGTGGATGAATGTCTTGCATAAACCGCTTGCCATTGTTATCAACTAGATATGCACCTTCTCCGCGAACAGCTTCACTGATAAGTGGTTGCTGACCCTCTGAACTATTTCCTAGCCATAAAACAGTTGGATGGAATTGAATGAATTCAACGTCAGCAACTTTTGCTCCTGCACGTAAAGCAAGCGCTACTCCGTCACCTGTAGATACCGATGGATTGGTTGTCTGCGCAAATACTTGTCCCAATCCCCCAGTTGCTAATACAACAGCTTTTGCAATTCCTCTTCCAACTCCATCGCGACTTCCGGCGCCAATAACGTGAAGCGTTACTCCACATACTTCGCCAATATCGTTCTTGAGCGCATCAAGTACTAAAGCATTTTCCACAACTTCAATCTCTGGATCGTTTTGTACCGCAGCTAGTAATGCGCGTGAAACTTCAGCCCCTGTTGCATCTCCACCTGCATGCAGAATGCGATTTCGAAGGTGCCCGCCTTCGCGAGTAAGAGCAATCTCGCCACTTTCTTCTTTATCAAATATTGCACCGCGTTCAATAAGTTTACGAACAGCTTCTGGTCCTTCTGTCACGAGCACCCGCACTGCTTGAACATCACATAAACCTGCACCTGCAACCAATGTGTCTTTCTCGTGTTGTTCGGGTGAATCACCATCACCAAGTGCTGCTGCGATTCCACCTTGTGCCCACTTAGTAGAACCTTCATCGACGCTTGCCTTTGTTACAAGCAGAACTGATAAACCATATGTTCTGCATTGCAGCGCAGTTGTGAGTCCTGCAATTCCTGAGCCCACAACAATCACATCTGCAGTTGCAGTCCACCCTGGAGCAGGTGCAAGTAACTTCATGAGCGCTTCACCATCTGCATATTGTCGATCAAACGAACCCCATTAATCCAGCCAGCAACAATTGCACGCACCTTTTGGGTGTTTGGCCCTGCGGCAAGAAATGTTTCTTCATCAATAAAGTCTGCATAGTCGAGAGTAAAGAGAGGTTCCGTTGACAAAATATCTCTCAATTCATTCTCCGAGCCAGCATTTGAAAGCGCGCGATAAATAACGGGAGCTGCTGCACGTCCTTCAGAAGAGAGTCGAATATTTCTTGAAGACATTGCAAGTCCATCTGACTCGCGAATTATGGGTGCGCTCAGGATTGCAACGTCACCCGCGATTTTTTCAACTAGTTTCAATTGTTGAAAATCTTTTTCTCCGAATACAGCAACAGAAGGTTTCACAAGATCAAAGAGTCTGCGAACAACTGTCACGACTCCGTCGAAATGACCCGGGCGAGATGCGCCTTCATACAATTCTGAAATTGGATCCGCTTTAATCATGGGGAATCCTTCGGGATAAATTTCATCTCTTTTGGGTAGCCAGAGGTGCGTGATCCCAGAATTCTTTGCCAGCTCAATATCGAATTCGGGAGTTTTGGGATACTTTGCTAAGTCTTCTTGGTTTTCAAATTGAAGAGGATTAATAAAAATACTTGCAACTACGTTTTCGTTTTCTCTCTTTGCAATCTGAAAAAGTGAAGCGTGACCCCCATGAAGCGCGCCCATCGTAGGAACAAATGCGCAGCCAGAAGGAAGCTCAGTTGCGCTAGTTACTACTTTCATGGCTCCAGTCCTTTCAGGTACCGGGCGGGCAGTAGGTAAAGTCTAAAGCGTTAAGGCATTTGCTCCAAAAGGTCTCTGATTTTCCCGTGAGTAAGCAAGATTGCCTCAGGTTCTATTTCACACCACGGTTCAAGAACGAATTTTCTCTCATGTGCACGCGGATGTGGCAGAACCAATTCTGAAGCGCTACTGAGAATGTTCCCGTATTGAATTAAATCCAGATCAATTGTTCGAGGACCCCAATGTTCAATTCGCTCGCGTCCTAGCGCTTTTTCAATCCCGTGAAGGAGTGAGAGTAAATCTGATGCTGGTAAATCACTTTCAAGAATGCAAACAGCATTGATGTAATCAGATTGTTCGGGTCCGCCCACTGGTTTTGTCTTGTAAAAACTAGATACGGCAAGGACTTCAGAAGATTCTCTCAAGAGAGTAATTGCTAATTCGATTTGATCTTCGGGGTTACCAAGATTTGCTCCCAGAGCGACAACTGCTTTCATCGGGTTATGGTGACAGAAATATCTGCGACTTCAGAGGAAACAGGAGCTTTTGGTTTATGAACTGTGACAGAGATATTTTCTACAAGTGAATACTCACTCTTAATACGTTCTGCAATTCTGGCTGCCAATTTTTCAATCAGCTGAACGCGCTCCCCTGTAATTTCTTCCACAACCAAATCTGTAATGGCGCCGTAATCGACAGTGTCGTGCAAGTCATCGCTAGAAGAAGCCTGAGTGAGATCGCAGTACAGGGCAACATCGACAAAGAAATCTTGTCCGTTCTTTGCCTCGTGATCGAAGACCCCGTGATAACCAAATCCCCAAATGCCTTTTAATTCAATGAGATCACTCATGCGCGTATCGCTTCCACGTTGGCCTTCACACCATGAACTCTAACTCCCCAGATGCCTTTGCCAACCAGGCTCTTGGTGACCTCAACTGTTGCTGATTCTCGTTCAGATGGTTCAGAGCCTCCTAAGAATCTCTTTCTTGAATGACCAATTAATACTGGAAATCCAAGAGCTGTAAATTCGTCTATGCGATTGATGATCTCCCAATTGTGGTCCGCATCTTTTGCAAAACCAATTCCTGGATCGATAACTATTTTCTCTCTCTTAACTCCTGCAGATATTGCTTTCTCAATTTGTGTTGATAGTTCACTAATCACATCCGTGACAACTTCGTTGTAAAGAGCTTTTGAATTCATTTCTTTCGAATGCCCGCGCCAATGCATCATTACGTATCTGCAATTAAGTCCGGCAACCGTTGTAAACATCTCTGGATCAGCAGCGCCTGCACTCACATCATTAACAATCGTGGCCCCTGCTTCAATTGCTAACCGTGCAGTCTCAGCCCGCATTGTGTCTATGCTCACTTGTAGTCCTGCAGCAGCAAGTGCACGAATAACTGGTATCACGCGCGCTTGTTCTTCTTCCGATGGAACTCGATCGGCGCCTGGTCTTGTTGATTCACCGCCGACATCAATAATCTGAGCGCCTTCTGCAGCCATTTCTTTACCGCGAGCGATTGCTGTATCTATATCTAAATTGATTCCACCGTCTGCAAATGAGTCGGGAGTGACGTTCAGAATTCCCATGACGAGCATAATTATTTATCGATTCGTAATAAGACTTATTGCTTCAGCCCGCGTTGCAGCATCGCGTAGAACTCCGCGCACTGCAGATGTAGTTGTGCGGGCTTGTGATTTCCGTACACCGCGCATGGACATGCACAAGTGTTCGCAATCAATAATCACAATAACGCCCATAGGTTTCAATATTTCAACGAGGGCATCGGCAATCTGAGTGGTCAGTCTCTCTTGCACTTGTGGTCGTCTTGCAAATAAATCAACAAGGCGCGCTACTTTAGAGAGCCCAGTGATTTTCCCACTTGGGATATAGCCAACATGTGCAACTCCATGGAACGGTGTTAAGTGATGTTCGCAGTGAGAGAAAACTTCAATGTCACGAATTATCACTAACTCTTCATGTCCAATATCAAATGTTGTAGTCAATACATCTTCTGGTTTTTGCCATAGACCTTCGAAGTTTTCTTTAAAAGCTCGAGCAACTCGCGCAGGAGTATCTTTCAATCCTTCACGATCAGGGTCTTCACCGAGAGCCAGTAAGAGTTCGCGAACTGCTTTCTCGGCGCGTTCGTGATCATAAGGATGAGCAGCGCGCCCATCTCCTGGTCCCATTGAAACCGAAGAAATATCGGTCACTCGGTTGTTGCCTTCTTTACTCGTCGTGCTTTCTTAGGAACATCAGTGACCACAGGAACAATTCTTTCTGGAATCGCTACCGGTGGTTGAGAAGATGGAATACGAGTTTCAGAACCTGTCCATGCCGGACGGTTTGGCCAAGAATTCACGTGAGCGAAAATCTCTGCTATCTCTTCTTTATTAAGTGTTTCCACTTCGAGAAGTCTTACAACCATTTGATCAAGAATTGTTCGATTAGCTTCGAGAATATCGAATGCCTCTTGATGTGCGTTCTCAATTAATTTACGGATTTCGCCATCGACAACTGCCGCAACGTTTTCAGAGTAATCGCGCTGATGTCCATAATCCCTGCCCATAAATGGCTGTGAAGAATCCGTTCCGAGCTTGATTGCGCCAATAGCTTCGGTCATTCCGTACTGAGTGACCATCGCGCGAGCAAGTGCTGTTGCCTTTTCGATGTCATTCGATGCACCCGTTGAAGGATCATGGAAAATTAATTCTTCTGCTGCGCGACCACCCAGTGAATATGCCAATTGATCAAGAAGTTGATTTCGAGTAGTTGAATACTTGTCTTCATCCGGCAAAACCATTGTGTAACCAAGTGCGCGACCACGAGGCATGATTGTAATTTTGTGAACAGGATCGGTATGTGGCAGCGCATGTGCAACAAGTGCGTGCCCCGCTTCGTGATAAGCCGTGACTCGACGTTCGTCTTCAGACATCAAACGTGATTTGCGTTGTGGACCGGCCATAACGCGATCAATCGCTTCATCAATCTGCAGATTGCCAATTGTCTTCTGACCTTCACGCGCACTGAGCAACGCTGCTTCGTTAAGTACATTTGCAAGGTCAGCACCAGTAAAGCCAGGTGTTCTGCGTGCATATGCAACGAGTTCAACATCTTTTGAAATTGGCTTGTTCTTTGCATGGACTTTGAGAATATCTTCGCGCCCCTTGAGATCAGGACGTTCAACTGGAATCTGACGATCAAAACGTCCTGGACGTAACAGAGCTGGATCCAATACATCTGGGCGGTTTGTGGCAGCAATCAAAATCACTTGCCCATTAGCTTCGAATCCATCCATCTCAACTAAGAGTTGGTTAAGCGTTTGTTCACGTTCATCGTGACCGCCACCCATTCCAGCACCACGCTGACGACCAACTGCATCAATTTCATCAACAAAGACAATTGCTGGTGCGTGTGCTTTTGCCTGCGCAAATAGATCTCGCACTCGTGCAGCGCCAACTCCAACAAACATTTCTACGAAATCAGAACCTGAAATGGAATAGAAAGGAACTTTTGCTTCTCCTGCAACCGCTCTGGCAAGAAGTGTTTTTCCTGTTCCCGGAGGGCCGTACAGCAGTACTCCCTTAGGAATCTTTGCGCCAAGTAATGCATATCGTGATGGATCTGCAAGGAAGTCTTTAATCTCTTCAAGTTCTGCAATAGCTTCATCGGCGCCAGCAACATCATCAAAAGTATTCTGCGGCACATCATTGTTCTGTAATTTTGCACGAGATTTTCCAAATGAAAATACACGATTTCCGCCTTGTGCTTGGCTCATCATTAAGAAGAAGAGGAAACCAATAATCAGAATTGGACCAAAGCTAAAGAGCAAACTTGTGAGCATTGATTGCGAAGGCACATCAACAGTCCAGCCCTTTGTTGGTGGATTTGCTGTCAAAGCGTCTACAAGTGTTGGCTCTTGGCGAGCGATGTAAGAAGCTTCAACTTTTGTTGCGCCCTTAATTGTGTTGCCGCCACTGAGAACCAATTTAATTCGCTGACTCTTATCAATTAAAACTGCGGATTCAACTTGAGATTTAGAAATTGCATCAATTGCCTGAGAAGTTTTTATCTCTGTGTAGCGGTTTGCTGCACTTGTTATCTGGCCGAAAATTGACACTGCAAAAATGGCAACGATGATCCAGAAAAGGGGACCTCTAAATATTTTTTGAGAGCGAGTTTGAGGCACATCTTTGCCTTTTGACTGCTTCTTAAATTTATCCAGGAAAGATTTGTTCTCAGGTTTTTGGGAAGTCATATCAATCCTTATGAGTACATGTGCTTGGCAAGCACGCCGATAAATGAAAGGTTGCGATATTTCTCATCAAAATCAAGACCGTATCCGACGACGAATTCCTTGGGAATATCAAAGCCGACATATTTAACGTCTACTTCAACTTTGGCAGCCTCTGGCTTGCGAAGGATTGCAAGAATTTCAACAGAGGCAGCGCCACGTGAATACAGATTTGATTTCAACCAAGAAAGAGTGAGCCCGGTGTCGACGATGTCTTCAACGATAAGTACGTGACGACCAGTAATATCGCGATCTAAATCTTTGAGAATACGTACAACGCCACTTGATTTAGTACCAGAGCCGTATGAAGAAACCGCCATCCAATCCATTTCAATATGAGATTGCATCGCACGAGTGAGATCAGCCATCGCCATAATCGCACCTTTAAGGACGCCAACAAGTAATACGTTCTTATCTTTGTAATCAGCATCAACCTGAGCGGCTAACTCTGAAATTTTTGCAGCAAGTTCTTCTTCTGTTGCAATTACTTTTTCAACATCTGTTCCAACTGTTGCTAAATCCACCGGGTGTGCTCCTTGGCTTTACTGGTTTGAGAGCGAAAGTCTGCCCGAAATTCGCTCAACCTTCACACCGCCCGGCAAGCTCAGAGCCCCCTGACCATGCCAAGAGGTGACCAGCGCCTCAACGTGCGCCACATGATCGGCCGTAATTGAGCCTGATGGGGCTCCTGAGGCGTAAATGGCACTTCGAATGATGCGGGTTCGGATAGCCCGCGGCAGGTCAGATAATTTCTCGCAATCCAAATCTTTGAGGTTCATTGCCGCCGAAGTCTCGAGGGCGATGGCATCAAGTGCGTCGGCATCATCTCGAAGTAGAGATGCACTGCGTGAGAGTGATGCGGAAATTCCAGGGCCTAGGTTTTCTTCCATTACAGGCAAAACATTCATCCGAACTTTTACTCGTGAAAATTCAGTGTTGAGATTATGTGGATCACTCCAGTATTCCATGCCGATTTCTCGGCATGCATTCTCGGTTTGATCACGAGTAATTGAAAGTAAGGGTCTGATGAAAATTCCGTTTTCAATTGCCATTCCAGACATTGAACGAGTTCCAGATCCGCGTGCTAATCCCAGTAGAACAGTCTCTGCTTGGTCATCACGCGTGTGGCCTAAAAAGACTTTCGAGCTTTTCTCTTCTTGCGCAATTTCAGAAAGAGCTTGATAGCGTGCATCACGAGCGCCAGCTTCGATGCCGGATTCAGTATTAACCACAACTTTCTTAATATAAACATTTTCATATCCCATCTCGCGCAATTGTTGCGAAACTTTTTCAGCTTGTTTTCCAGAATTTGCTTGAAGTTGATGATCTACAGTTACTGCAACTGCTCGAATTGCATTGCCGGCACTCTCTTTAAGTACGGCGTAGGCAAGAGCTAAAGAATCAGCACCACCAGAGACTGCAACAACAACGGCATCCCCGGCTTCAACGTTGGCAAGGTAAGCCTTTACTGCGTTGCGAATCTCAACGATGGCCTCGGTCATGAAGTAAGACTAGACCCGGCCACCAAATGGCATAAGACCCTTAACGCTGTAGATATTTGAGTACAGCAAGCCCTTGCCCTTTGAATTAGCTTCCCACATCATTCCGCCACCTGCATAAATAGTGATGTGGTGAATTGTAGAAATTGTGCCCTTGTATGAATAGAACAATAGATCTCCGGGTTGTAATTCATTAAGAGTTACATGCTTTGTATAACCTGCATACAGCGCTGAGTTAAGGCGATCCCAATTTGGCCAACTTAATCCGGCAGATTTATACGATGCGTAAACAAGTCCAGAGCAGTCGAATGAATTTGGACCTTGAGTTCCCCAAATGTAAGGCTTACGTGCAAGTACTTGTTTCTTCGCAAAGGCAACTGCCGCAGCACGTTGAGCTTCAGTTGTGCGGCTGGTGGACCTTCCCTTGAATCCACGATCAGGCCAAACCTTTGCTTGATTGATTGTGTTTGCAGCAGTGTTTGCTTGGCTCTCTTCAAGGAGCGCTAACTGTCGCTGTTGCTCTAACGTGATTCGCACATTGCGAGCATTTGCTAATTCTTTAATCAATTTATCTTGCACTGCGCGCAACTTATTAACTTCTTGCTGCTGCAAAGCTTGAGCATCGTCGGCAACTTTCTTTGCTGAAGCCACCTTTGCTGTTGCAACTTCTTGAATCGCTTTCGCTTCATCAGCTTTTTTCTTTGCCGCTTTTGCTACAACTTCTGCAGCTTTATATCTTTCAAGAGCGGTTGAGTTCCGCGCACCTAAAGTATTAAGAGTTGATAATTGATCTATGAGATCTTGAGGGCCATTTGCATTCAGGAGCGGCTCAATATCGCTCATGGTTCCGCCAAGTATGTAAGCATTCCCGGCCAACTTGCCGATTACTCGGTGGGCTTCCTCTACTGCCGCCGCTGTTTCAGCAGCATGTTTTGCAGCGGCCCTTGCTTGCGACGTTGCTACTTCGAGTTCTTTCTTCGCTTTCAGATACAACGCCCTGGCTGCATTTGCTTTTGCAGTGAGTTGCTTAAGAGTTGAATTTGCTGCTGCTAATTTCTTTGCGGCTGCATCTGCAGCACTTTTCTTAGCTGCTTCTGCCTTCTTAGCTGCTTCGATCTCTGCAAGGGTTGGTTTTGGTTTTGCAATGGCCGGTGTGGACGCAAGAGTGAGCCCTGCAATGATTGCAAGGCTAATGAGGCGATTCCTGCGAGGCATTGATTAAG
>WLCS01000139.1 GCA_009705185.1 Actinomycetota bacterium | reverse complement strand
GCTGATTCAAAGCAGCGAATGAATTCGCGGCCAATAATTTTTCGCTTAGTCTCTGGATCAGTGACACCAGCAAGAGCATCTAAAAATTGCTTCTTTGCATCTACAACTACGAGTTCAATTCCAGTAGCTGCAACGAAGTCACGTTGCACTTGCTCGGATTCGCCGCTGCGAAGTAGACCGTGATCGACAAATACGCATGTCAGTTGCTTACCGACTGCGCGCTGGATGATTGCCGCTGCAACAGCAGAATCGACTCCGCCTGATAGCCCACAAATAACGCGCTTGGTTCCGATGACAGATGTGGCTTTAGCGATTTCATCTTCAGCGATATTTGCAGTTGTCCACGAAGGAGTACATCCTGCAATATTGATGAGCCAGTTTTTCAGAATTGCTTGACCGTGTTCTGAATGAAGAACTTCAGGGTGGAATTGAACTCCAGCTAATTTTCCAGATGCATCTTCGAAAGCCGCAATCGGTGTGTCTGATGTAGAGGCTGTAACACTAAACCCACAAGGAACTTCAGAGACTGCATCGCCGTGTGACATCCACACTGATTGTGAATCAGGCAGCCCAGCAAACATTTTCGTTCCAGGTTTGACTGCAAGCGGGGTGCGACCGAATTCGGATTTTCCAGTTTGCGCAACAACTCCCGCAAGTGCTGCAGCCATAGTTTGAAATCCGTAACAAATACCAAATACTGGAATTCCAAGTGCAAAAATTGCAGGATCAACTTTCGGCGCGTGATCCGCGTACACAGATGATGGACCACCTGAGAGAATAATTGCTTCTGGGTTTTTTGCAGATACTTCGGCAGCGGTAATTGTTGATGGAACTATCTCTGAATAAACATGTGCTTCACGTACTCTTCGTGCAATGAGCTGTGCATACTGTGCGCCGAAATCGACGACCAATACTCCGTGACTAGCGGCCATGCTGCATGATGATTTCTACGCGCTGGAATGACTTCACATCTGAATATCCGCATGTGGCCATCGCACGACGTAGTGCGCCAAATAAGTTCATTGATCCATCCGATGCGTGCGAAGGTCCATTGAGAATTTCTTCAAGTGAACCCACCGTGCCGACGTTTACACGTTGACCGCGTGGAACTTCAGGGTGATACGCCTCAGATCCCCAGTGCCAACCAAGTCCAGGAGATTCAACTGCCTTAGCAAGTGCTGAACCCATCATGACCGCATCTGCACCACATGCAATTGCTTTTGCAATATCTCCGGACTTACCAACAGAGCCATCTGCAATAACGTGAACATAACGTCCGCCAGATTCATCAAGGTATTCACGACGTGCTGCTGCAACATCTGCAACTGCTGTTGCCATAGGCACTTGGATTCCAAGGACAGTCTGTGTTGTGTGCGCTGCTCCCCCGCCAAAACCAACGAGAACTCCTGCAGCACCTGCGCGCATTAAGTGAAGTGCGCCAGTTGTTGTCGCTACTCCGCCAACAATTACGGGAACATCGAGCTCGTAAATAAATTTCTTTAAGTTGAGAGCTTCGTTTTCAGCAGCGACGTGCTCTGCAGAAACTGTTGTACCGCGGATTACGAAAATATCTACGCCGGCATCGATAACAGCTTTATGAAGTTCTGCTGTGCGCTGCGGTGAAAGTGATGCGGCAACTGTGACACCAGAATCGCGAATCTGCTTGATGCGCTCCTTGATAAGTTCTGGGCGAATCGGCGCTGCATAAATCTCTTGCATACGACGAGTTGCATGCTGATCAGGCATTGATGCAATTTCGCCCAGCGGAATACGTGGATCGTCATAACGAGTCCAAAGTCCTTCAAGATTGAGAACACCAAGACCGCCAAGTTTTCCGATTGCTATTGCAGTGTCAGGTGAGACAACTGAATCCATAGGCGCTGCAATTAATGGAAGATCAAATTTGTATGCATCGATTTGCCATGATGTTGATACGTCTTCAGGTGTACGTGTACGACGACTTGGAACGATCGCAATATCTTCAAAAGAGTATGCGTGGCGGGCGCGTTTTCCTGGGGCGATTTCGATATCCATGGCTTATTTCTTCTTGCTGTAGTTAGGTGCATCTGCCACATGAAGTACATCATGTGGATGGCTCTCTTGTAAGCCAGCTGCAGTGATTTGAATAAGGCGACCTTCACGACGAAGAGTTTCGATATCTGGAGCGCCGGCATATCCCATTCCGCTTCGAAGTCCGCCAACAAGTTGGTGCACAACTTCAGCCACGGTTCCGCGATACGCAACTTTGCCTTCGATTCCTTCTGGAACAAGTTTGTCTTCAGATAAAACGTCATCCTGCATGTAACGATCTTTTGAATACGATTTCTTTTCACCGCGAGATTGCATTGCGCCCAGAGAACCCATTCCACGATAAGCCTTGTATTTGCGACCGTCTATTTCAACAAGTTCGCCAGGAGATTCTTCGCACCCTGCAAGTAAAGAACCGAGCATTACAGAATTTGCTCCGGCAACAATTGCTTTAACAATGTCACCTGAATATTGAAGTCCACCATCTGCAATGAGTGGAATGCCTGCCTTGTTGCATGCCTTCGCTGCTTCGATGATTGCAGTTACTTGCGGAACTCCAACACCTGCAACGACGCGAGTTGTACAAATGGATCCTGGGCCAACGCCAACTTTGACGGCATCTGCTCCAGCATTGATAAGCGCTTGTGCTCCCGCACGTGTTGCAACGTTTCCACCAATAATTTCGATTGTTGAAGAAAATTTCTTAATGCGTGCAATTGCATCTAGAACTGCGCGGTGATGACCATGGGCTGTATCAACGACAACAACATCAACTCCAGCTTCGATTAGTGCTTGTGCGCGAGCAAAACCATCATCGCCCACACCAACGGCTGCACCTGCAAGACCAACGTTTTTCACTAACTTAACGTGAGTGACTTGTTCTTCTACTGGCAGGTTGCGGTGGATGATTCCGATGCCACCAGCTTTAGCCATAGCAATAGCCATTGTTGATTCTGTAACTGTATCCATCGCTGATGAAACCAGCGGAACAGCTAATGAAATATTTCGCGTTAAACGT
>WLCS01000138.1 GCA_009705185.1 Actinomycetota bacterium | reverse complement strand
AGCGGCACGAATATCACCATGATGACCACCATATAAAACAGTGATGTAGTCAGTGGGTGCTCGCTTGGGAAAGAACCAGCAGTTGCCCCGAATTGATTCTCAAGCCCAAATAATTGACGGCATGCAGCAACCATTGTTGAAACTGGATTCCACTCAGCAAAGTACTGAAGGATGCGCGGCATTCCTGTTGTTGGTGCAAAGGCATTTGATAAGAATGTCAGTGGGAATGTGACGATGAAGCTCACGTTTTGAACTACGCGCGCATCTGAAGCTGAAAGTCCAACGAGAACTCCAACCCATGACAACGCATAACCAAAGAACAATAAGAATAGAAATCCAAGTGCAACATTTCCTACGCCACTTGATGGTCGCCATCCCACGACATATCCAGCGATTCCCATAACTGTAAGGACCACAATATTAAGAAGTGAATCTCCAAGTGTTCGCCCGATGACAAGTGCGGATTGCGAAATTGGGAGCGATCTAAAACGATCAATCAATCCCTTTTTCATATCTTCTGCAAGGCCAGATGCGGTTCCAGCTAAAGTAAATGCAACTGTTTGAACGAAAATTCCCGGCATTAAGAGCTGTACATAGCCACCAGGTTGTCCTGTATCAATTGATCCACCAAATACAAATCTAAACAACAGTACAAACATCACAGGTTGGATAGTCGAGAATATAAGCACTTCCGGAACTCGAGTGAGTAAGAGAAGTTGTCTACGGGTAATGACGTAAATATCGTTTACAGCGCTCACTTCTTCACCTCTGCTTCTTCCACTTTTATCTCGGCAGCATGCCCTGTCAGCGCAAGGAATACATCGTCAAGTGACGGACGCTTGAGCCCCACATCAAGTGCGTGAATGCCAGCAGCATCGAGTGATTTCAAAACTTCAAAGAGTGCAACAGAGCCCGTCGATACTGGCGCAGTGACAAGACGTAATCCTTCATCGAGCCCTGCTTTGTTGCCACTTACTGCAGAGACAATTTCCATAGTCTTTGCAATGTGTTGTTGTTCTACAACAACTTCCAGGCGCTCTCCCCCGACTTGTTTTTTCAGTGCATCAGAAGTGCCTCGCGCAATGACTTTACCGGTATCAATCACTGCAATGTCATCTGCAAGCTGGTCTGCTTCCTCTAAGTATTGAGTTGTGAGCAGAAGTGTTACTCCACCTTTAACTAACTCTTGGATTACTCCCCACATTTCTTGTCGTCCACGCGGATCAAGTCCTGTTGTGGGTTCATCAAGAAAGAGAACTTTTGGTTTCACAATAAGTGATGCTGCTAAATCTAATCTGCGGCGCATTCCACCTGAATAAGTTTTAATTGGTCGCTTTGCTGCTTCAGTGAGTGAGAAGCGTTCCAATAATTCGTTCGCACGTACAACAGCTTGTTTCTTGCCAAGGTGATACAACTCACCGAACATCACTAAATTGTCATACCCAGTAAGAATTTCATCTACAGCTGCGTATTGACCTGATAAACCAATTACTTCACGAACTTTTTCAGGGTTATTGATGACATCAATACCTGCAACCTGTGCATTTCCTGAATCTGGGCGTAATAACGTTGTAAGAATGCGAACAACTGTAGTTTTTCCCGCACCATTTGGTCCAAGTACGCTTAATACAGTTCCTTCTTCAACATCAAGATTGAGCCCATCAAGTGCGCGGACTTTACCTTTGTCGTAGGTCTTTACGAGGTTCTCGGCGATAACTGATTTCACACGGTAAACTTAGCAACCTATGACAAATAATGCGCCCACTAAGGAACACTCACACCGCGAGATCATGATTATTCTCGGCGGCCTCATGACCGGAATGCTGCTTGCGGCGCTGGATCAAACAATCGTTTCAACTGCTCTCAAGAGCATCGTTGAAGACTTTAACGGTCTTGACCACTACACATGGGTCGTCACCGCTTATCTTTTGACTTCAACTGCATCTACTCCGCTTTATGGAAAAATTTCAGACCTTTATGGTCGACGAATCGTTTTTCAATTCGCAATCGTGACATTCCTCATCGGCTCATTTGCAGCTGGCGCATCACAGAACATGTCTCAACTTATTGCTACTCGCGCAGTTCAGGGACTTGGTGCCGGTGGTCTCATGGCACTCACGTTCGTAATTATTGGCGACATTGTGCCTCCGCGCGAACGCGGTCGTTATCAAGGATATTTCGGTGCTGTATGGGGACTCTCATCAGTAGCGGGTCCACTTCTCGGAGGTTTCTTCTCTGATCACGCGACAATTCTTGGAGTAACAGGTTGGCGTTGGATTTTCTACATCAATCTTCCATTCGGAATTGCAGCACTTGCAATTACATCAGCTGTTCTGCATATTCCAAAAGTTAAGCGCGAACACAAGATCGACTATCTCGGTGCGCTTCTGCTTGTCACTGCCGTAACCACAACTTTGCTTGCGGTTTCAATTTATGGTCCACAAAATGGATGGTCAGATTCAAAGACTGTTTCATACTTGGCGATTGGCATCATCCTTACTTTGGTATTCCTTAAGTGGGAATCAAAGGCAGTCGAACCAATCATTCCTCTTTATCTCTTTAAGAACCACACCTTCTCTCTGACATCAATCCTTGGCGCAATTATTGGTGCAGGAATGTTCGGTGCAATTGTTATGTTGCCTCTCTACATGCAAGTTGTTAAGGGATACTCGGCGACAGAAGCAGGACTTAAATTAATTCCATTAATGCTTGGAATTGTTTCTACTTCAATCGCAAGTGGAAAATTGATTACTAAGCACGGCCACTACAAGCGTTACCCAATTATGGGAACTGCAATCATGGCAGTCGGAATTCTCGCGATGGTGCGCTTAGATATTAATACTCCGTATTGGGAGCTTTCAATCTACGCAATCATGGTGGGTGCTGGCCTTGGTCTTTCAATGCAGACCATCGTGATTGCACTTCAAAATGCTGTTGAGTTCAAAGACATGGGTGTGGCAACAAGCTCCAACACATTCTTTAGATCACTGGGTTCAGTTTTCGGAACCGCAGCTTTTGGAACAATCCTTACAAACCGTTTAGGACATTACCTGCTTAGCTCAGGATTTGATCCTGCACAGGCAGAGTT
>WLCS01000137.1 GCA_009705185.1 Actinomycetota bacterium | reverse complement strand
GATTTGAACTCAGCGCTAGATGGAGTCATTCAATTAGCCCTTGCTCAGCGCACAGCAGCGCGCGAGCGAAAAGATTTTGCAGCATCCGATCAGATTCGTGATGGGCTGGCAGCACTTGGAATTACTATTGAAGATACAGCTCAAGGGCCACGTTGGTCGATTACTGGAAATGGAAGTAAATAACGATGGCCGGTAATGCGAAACCACGTGGAGCAGTCCGTAAGAATAAAAAAGGACCATCAGCTGGAACAGGTGGAAACAATAAGCGCCGTTTAGAAGGTAAAGGTCCAACACCTAAAGCTGAAGATCGTCCATACCACGCGGCTGCGAAGCGCAAGAAAGCTGCAGAAAAAACTGCTGCAAAGAAGCCAGCAACTGCAGGGCGTAAATTTTCTCGAGGCGATGCACCACGTGGTGAAATCGTTGCGGGTCGCAATGCAGTACTTGAAGCACTTCGCGAATCAGTTCCAGCAACCGAGCTTCTTGTTGCACGCAGCATTGATGTTGATGATCGCGTAGCTGAATCACTGCAGATTGCACTCAATCACGGACTTTCTATCCGCGAAGCACATCGCGCAGAAGTTGAAGGAATATCACCTAACAGCCAAGGAATTATTCTTGCGATTAAGCCTTTCCAATATTCTTCATTCGAAGAAATTACACAGCGCGCAAAGAATCCAATGTTGCTCGTGGCACTCGATGGCGTTACTGATCCACGTAACTTGGGTGCAATTGTTCGTAGCGCTGCAGCTTTCGGAGCATCTGGTGTATTGATGACTGAACGTCGCGCGGCTGGCATGACAGCATCTGCATGGAAATCTTCCGCCGGCGCAGCTGCACGTTTACCCATTGCACAGGTGACAAACCTTGCTCGCACAATCGATGAAGCGAAGAAATTAGGTTGTTTTGTCGTTGGCCTCGATGGTGAATCCGATATGAATATCGGTGAAATGAAGGTAGCAACTGAGAATTTGATGATCATCGTGGGATCAGAAGGTAAAGGCCTCGCACGACTTACTCGCGAAAAATGCGATCTCGTGGTCTCGATTCCAATCAGTGCAACAACAGAATCACTGAACGCGTCCGTTGCGACATCTATCGCTCTTTACGCTGTCGATGAGGCTCGACGTAAGGGATAAAAATGGCATACCAACGATTTATCGTCTGCGGAGATTCATACTCTGAAGGAATGACTGATGAGGTCATCGATGGAAAATATCGTGGATGGGCAGATCGAGTTGCAGATGAAATGGCTAAAGCACATGCTGATTTCACTTATGTAAATTTAGCTGTTCGCGGAAAACTAATTGGGCAGGTTGTAGAAGACCAAGTTCCATCTGCTCTCGCTTTTGTTACAGGCCCAGATACTTTGGTCTCTTTCCATGCGGGTGCAAACGATGCGCTGCGCCCTGGATACCAAGCACATATAGCAATTGGTTTGTATCAAGAAGCAGTGCGCTTGATTGCAAAGTCTGGCGCGCAGGTAATGCTCTTTACTGTTTTAGAGCGAACGGGAAATAAAGGCAAAGGCGCCGAAATTTGGGAGAAGAGATTTTCAGAATTTAACAAAGGTGTTCGCGCAGTAGGTGCTGAAGTAGGTGCAATTGTTGTAGATGCCAACGAAGAGCGATTCTTTAGTGATCGACGTTTCTTAGCATTCGATCGATTGCATTTAAATGCAATCGGCCACGACCGATGTGCTCAAGCAGTGAAAGAAAAACTTGGTTTACCTTTTGATCCAGCATGGCGCACACCGCTTCAGGCCGCGAAGAAAACTCCATGGGTAATTGAGAAAGCTGTCACTGTTGCATGGTTCTTTGTCTTTGCTCTGCCATGGATTATGCGCAGAATTCAAGGTAAATCATCAGGTGATGGTCGAAGCGCTAAATATCCAATTCCAACGGCCTGGCCTATCTAACCCGCACCGATTTTTACAATTGGGCAATAACTGCCATAATTACGCCCGCAGTACGCCTCCCTAGCTCAGTGGTAGAGCAGCGCACTTGTAATGCGCAGGTCATCCGTTCAATCCGGATGGGGGGCTCCAGTTTTACTCCATCGCAACACCGAGGAAGGAGTCCATATGTCACAGGACCAATTCCCACACGAATCATTCGATGATCTCTTAGCCGCGAACTCTGAATACCAAAAAACATTTAAATATTCCGAACTTACTGGCTCTGCTGCAAAAGGTTTAGCAATCGTTACTTGCATGGATTCTCGAATCAATCCGCTTTCAGTTGTCGGAATGCGTTCAGGAGATGCAAAGATTTTGCGTAATGCTGGTGCGCGCGTGACTGAAGACGTTTTACGTACTTTAGTTCTTGCTACGTACCTGCTAAACGTTAATCGCATCTTGGTTATGCCACACACCGATTGCGCTATGGCGCGTGGTGATGAAGCTGCAATCCATAAATTGATCGACGATAAGTACGGCGTCAATACATCTAGCTTGGAATTTAGAACTACAAATGACCAGGTTGGCGCGCTCGCATCAGATATCAATCGTGTGCGTTCGTATCCATTGCTTCGTGATGGTGTGGTTGTAGCTGGCGCTATTTATGATGTGAAGACAGGAAAAATTACGCCGTACGAAGGTTAAGCAAGATTATTGCGGCGAATCGGCATGCGAGTTACGGGGTAACTTAAATCCTCAAGAAATTCTTTGATAAACATCTGGGCAATTGCTGGCTTCTCTTTAATGAACTGATGTGAAGTTCCTGGAATCACTGCAAGTTGCCCCAGCGGAATATTTTCAAAGAGCTCAACTGTGTGGCTATGTGCGATGACATCATCATCACCGGCCATAACAAGGACAGGGCATTGAATCGTTGCTAAATCTGATGTTGTCAGATCTGGTTCTGTGCGCCAAATCGTAATCATGCGCTCAATTTTCTGACCCAAAGTTTCTGGCGCATCTGGTGAAGTGCGGTTGTATTCCTCTTGATCTTCAGCCGAGATAACACCATCGAAGTCAGGAAGCGGCAGTGTTCCGGTGTGATGAAAATTTGCACCGAGTGTGACGACAGAGCGAACAAGCTCTGGACGCTTGATGGCAAGAAGAAGAGCAATGATTCCGCCATCGCTATAACCAATGAT
>WLCS01000136.1 GCA_009705185.1 Actinomycetota bacterium | reverse complement strand
TGTTTCCAGGCATAATTACCACTACTTAGACCACTTAGTATGAACAAATGTTCCTCAACCGCTCCAATAGAGATTGAGTATTTGTCAGCCAATTTTGATGCTAATTCCAAGTAATCCATGTATTGCTTCACTGTAAGTACAGGCGATTTCCCTACTGACATTTCTAAATCGATAAGTACCTGAAAAATTCTGCGATCAAATATAAGCGGTTGAATCAATCCCTTTGATGTAGAAAAGAAATAGAGCAATTTGGTCCCGAAGGAAGTGGAAAGGTGTTTGGGTCCGGACACAATTAATGCTTCGTATGCATTAGATATTTCATCTTGATTTAAAAAAGAAATTGTCTTGGAGAGCGAATCTTCAAAATTTGCCTGTTCCATGATTTTCCTAGTTCGTGCTGGCCCTCGGGCATCGCCTGAGTATCCCCACGTCATTACAATCAGAAATGCTTCAACCAACTTACCTTGTGAGATTGAATGCTGTGCAATCGTGCGGACTGAATTCCTATCGAGGAAATTAAGTGTTTCGCGGGTCCAATTACGAAAGCTACTTTCGAATTCGGGAAATTCTTGAATCCATCTATCAAAATCTGCAAACTCTCTGCCTTGTGGAGACCCACCAAGAATTTTTTGCTCTTCGATGAGGCATTCCAAATCTTTCACGAGAGACGTTTTCAAAATTCTGATTTCTTTCAATCAGCCTGTATTGCGTAAGCCGGCAGCTACGCCATTAATTGTTAAGAGCAGCGCACGTATCAAAGTTGGATCCGCTTTCTCACCTTGTTCGCGCACGCGGTTCAGTAAAGTCACTTGAAGCAACTGCAAAGGTTCAAGGTATGTGTCGCGAACTTGAAGCGTGCGCGCAAGAACTGGCTGATCTCCAAGAAGTGAACTCTTGCCTGTAAGTGTGAGAATTTCTGCGACAGTGAGTTCGAACTCTTCGCAGATTGTGCCCAGGAAGTGATGGAGTTCCTTCGGAACAAGTGTTCCGACATATCGCGAAGCTGTTTCAAGATCAGTCTTGGCAAGTGTCATCTCGACGTTGCTAATAAAGGTTGAGAAGAAGTGCCACTCTGAAAGCATTTGTTTCAGGACATCAGATTTTCCTGCCTCGCGAGCCGCTTTGAGTCCTGAACCAACTCCAAACCAACCCGGAACAATCTGTCGTGATTGGGTCCAACCAAATACCCATGGAATTGCACGCAATGAATCGAGTCCAGCAGATGCATCAGGGCGACGAGATGGACGTGATCCTAAGAAGAGGTTTCCAAGTTGTTCAACAGGAGTTGATGCATAGAAATATGCAGGAAGATCTGGGTGATCAATCAGCGTTCTGTAACGTGCAAATGAGCTATCACTAACTAGGTTCATGCACTCATTCCACTTTTGTAAATCTTCTTTACTCTGTCGCGGTCCGCGATTAAGAATGGTTGCCTCAAGAGAAGCCGCAAGTGTGAGTTCAACATTTTCACGTGCAAGTGCTGGAAGTGCGTATTTATCCGAGATAACTTCGCCTTGTTCAGTCATTTTGATTTGTCCATCAACTGAACCCCAAGGAAGTGCAACAAGTGCGTCGTAAGTAGGACCGCCACCACGACCAACGGATCCACCGCGACCATGGAATAAACGAAGTTTCACACCGTGCTTCATTGCAACATCGCGAAGAGAACGTTGCGCACGGTGGATTTCCCATTGCGATGTTGCGATGCCTGCATCTTTATTTGAATCAGAATATCCCAGCATTACTTCTTGAGTGTTTCCACGAAGCTCTACTAATTTTCTATATGTTGGGTCTGAAAGCAACTTATCTAGAATTTCACCTGCTGCGCGCAACTCTGCAACTGTTTCAAGAAGAGGTGCGAATCCAATCTTTGCAATTTTCTTTTCGATATTAACAAGACCAGCTTGCTTACCTAAGACAGTGGCAGCGATGAGATCATCTGCGCCTTTAGTCATTGACACGATGTAGGTCTCAATTACCTCTGAACCAAAACGCTCGATCAAGTCGTCAATGGCAACAAAAGTATTGAGCGTCTTTAGCCCTGCAGCATCGAGTGTCGAAGTATCAAGTGAAGTTGAGGAGGCTAAGAGCCCTGTCAGTACTGGGAACTTTTCTTCATGAGACAAAGTGATGTAGTCACCAGAAATCATCTGTTTCAGAGCGTTGTGATGCGCATCCGAATGTTCGCGAATATCAAGAGTTGCATGTGTAAGACCAAAAGCAGCAACGGTTCTGATTGTTCGTTCCAATAAACCGGTTGCAAGTAATTCACCGCGATGAGCAAAAAGTGAATCGCGCATAAGTGTCAGATCGGCGAGAAGTTCGCCAGTGTTCTTGTAGTCACGGCCCGGCACGTGTGGACCGCGCGCAACATGACGTTCGCGAGTAAATGCCAAGCGGTGCACAATTGCAGTGGCCTTAAGTCGGTATGGCTCCTGAACATTAAGGCGCAAGAAGCGTTCTTCGAATTCAGGGATATTTGCTAAATCTTTTTCTACAGATGCGCTGAGTTCTGGAGTAGCGCCTGCGATACGTGTTGAAACAGAGAGCATTTGGCGCAATCTGTTCATTGCAGCAATTGTTGTTCGAATTGCGTGGCCGACTTGAAGGGTTACGGCATCCTCAGTGATTTCCGGGGTGATGTTTGGATTTCCATCACGATCGCCGCCGATCCATGTGCCGAAAGTGAGTGGGCGCGAAGTAACTGGTAATTCAATTCCTAAGCGTTTTAGTTCACGAGCGAAATCATTTAATACTTCTGGGACCGTGCTGGTTGCCAAATCATCAAGATAATAAAGTGCATTCATTGCTTCATCGAGTGGCTCTGGGCGGTCAAGACGTAATTCATCTGTCTGCCATAAGAGATCCACGGTTTCAGCTAAGCGTTCTTCCTGAGTAACTGATTTTGGTGTATCGAGCAGCGACGCAATTTCACCCAGTTTACTTAATACCGAGCGTCGGGCAGCTTCAGTTGGATGGGCAGTGAAAACTGGACGTACATCTAATTCGCTAATCCATTTCACCAAATCTGCATGTGTAATTTCATGACCGGAAATTGGGTTTTTCATCGCATCTTCAATTTTGTCTACTGCGCGTGTAAGCCACGATCCACCTTCAGCACGAACATCTGCAAGTACTCGCGAACGGTGTACTTGCTCTG
>WLCS01000135.1 GCA_009705185.1 Actinomycetota bacterium | reverse complement strand
ATTGCAACTGGAATCAAACTGACAGCAATAATCACAGCAACTACCGGCAACAAATACTTATCAACTGAGTCTTCTAGTTTTTCGCCTAAAACATAACCAGCCCCGATTACCAGCTGAGTCCAAATAACAGCACCGGCAATATTCCAGAGAGCAAATTTCTGTTTCGGGATTCCAATAATTCCTGCAAGCGGATTAATCAGTGTGCGAACAAAAGGAATGAAGCGAGCAAGCACTAAAGCTTTACCTGTGCCGTACTTTGTTAACCATTTCTCTGTTGCCTCGACTTTAGAGTGAGAAAAGAATTTTCCATCGGGGCGACTAAATAATTTGCGCCCGTATTTCTCACCAAAAAAGTAACCGACTTGCGATCCAATAATCGCTGCAATCGGTGCACCAATAAATAACGCTACTGGGTTAAGCGACGCGCCTCCCAAAATTGCGGCACCCGAACCTGAAGCTGCAACACCGGCAATAAAAAGAAGCGAATCCCCGGGAAATGCGAGGCCGACCAATAATCCGGTTTCAGCAAAAATAATTGCCAAAATTCCGATCAACCCAAGATCGCCAACAATGGAATGCGCATCAAATAGGTTGGCGGCAATATTCATAACGTGAGGATAAGGTACGTGCCGTGATAACGCACCCAACAGGCGAACTACGCAACGAAAAATATCGTCCGCAGTTTCATTTCACACCTGTGCGCAATTGGATGAATGACCCAAACGGGCTGCTTTTTTACAAAGGTAAATACCACCTATTTTTTCAGCATAACCCGCACGAAATTATTTGGGGGAATATGTCATGGGGTCACGCGGTAAGTACAGATCTATATAACTGGCACGAACTTCCTGTCGCAATTGAATGCACGCCAACAACTGGAATATTTTCAGGTAGCGCCGTAGTGGACTACAACAACACAACAGGCTTTGGCACCACAGAAAACCCTGCGATTATTGCAATTTTTACAGAACATCAAAATGATGAAAGCAATCAATCACAATGCTTGGCTTACAGCCTTGATGAAGGAACAACCTTTACAAAATATCAAGCAAACCCAGTCCTGAACATTAACCAGCCCAACTTTCGCGATCCAAAAGTGCAATGGATTGATGGCCAATGGATCATGACAATTGCCCTTGCAAGCGAATTTAAAATCTCTTTCTACTCTTCTCCTAACTTAAAAGAGTGGACTCACCTCAGCGATTTCGGACCCGCTGCAGAAACTGGTGGAGTATGGGAATGTCCAGACCTCATTCACATTGATAATAAGTGGGTATTAGTTGTTTCACTTAACCCAGGCGGTTACCAAATCGGATCTGGAACGCAATACTTTATTGGTCAATGGACTGGCAGAGAATTCATCGCAGATGACACCAAAACTCGGTGGTTAGATTATGGCCGCGATAATTACGCAGGCGTGACATTTTCAAACACCGCTGAAAATAAGAAAATATTTTTAGGGTGGATGAGCAATTGGCATTACGCAAATAAAGTTCCAACAAACCCATGGCGTAGTGCGATGACAACCCCACGAGAATTATCCTTGCGCGAAGACCGATTAATACAAACTCCAATCGAGCACCCAGATGGTTTTCCAGAAGTTTCATTCACAACAAAGAATGGCTCAGTAAGAATTCTAGAAAACGATCAACGCTATGTTGAAGTCGGCGTCCGCAATAAAAAACTCTTTGTTGACACAAGTAGTGCTTGGAATGAACTCGATGCCCCTACTCTTCAAGAGATTGAAATTGGAGATCGCGAAATTGATATTCGAGTAGTCATTGACCGAGGCTCTATCGAGGTATTCGCCGACAATGGGGCGATCTCGGTGACCAACCTGGTCTGGGTAGATACATCGCTTGGCGTCGCCCAAGCCTTAGGCGAAGTTTCTGCGTTGGCGGTAAATCAGCTTTCACTTCAGGCCTAACCGCCCCACACACGCAGAAAAACCTGCAAAAACCTGCAAAAAATCGTTGCAGGACAGTTATCGAGCATCTATTCAGTTGTGCGCTCGACCCACATACCGTTTCCCCACTGCCGGCTTTCAATGAAGCACGGCTACACCTTCGAAAGGAAACACTTCATATGAAGAAGTCAATGAAACTCGGAGCACTTGTTCTGACTTCAGCACTTACTTTATCTGTTGTCGTAGTTGCATCACCATCAGCAACAGCTGCAACATGTAAAAAGAAAACTGAAGTAACAATGCTCGGAACAATCAAAGATGAAATTAAAGATCAGTTCCTTGCAGCAGTTGCTAGCTACAACAGAAGCCAAAACTGCTACAACCTTAAGTCAATCTCAGGCGACAAGAAGCTTACATTCCTTCAGAACGTAACTCCAAAGTACGCTGCTAAAGATGCTCCAACAATCATGTACACACTCCAAGAGATTCCTGACATGGCTGACAAGGTCATGGACTGGAAGGGCACAAAGCTCATGTCACTTGCTTCACCAGGACTTCTTGCAGCAGCAAATGTTGGTGGAAAGCAAGTTGGTGTTCCATCAACAGCTGAAGCTTTCGGACTTGTTTACAACAAGAGCGTTATCAAAGCTGCAGGTATTGATGTAACAAAGATCAAGACATGGAAAGATCTAGAAGCAGCATTTAAGAAGCTGAAGGCAGATGGCAAGAAGCCACTTCACTTCTCAGCTATCTGGTGGTCACTAGGTGCACACTTCACAAACATGTTCCATACAACTGCAGGCAAGACTCACGAGGCACGCCTCAAGGTTCTTGATTCACTTGTAGATGGAAAGATGGACCTTTCAAAGAATGCTTCATTCAAGAATTGGTTAGCAACATACGACCTTCTTAAGAAGTACAACGAATCACCAGTAAACCTCACTGATACTGAATTCGATGCATCTGTTGCAGACCTTGCAAGCGGAGATTACGGATTCATGTTCCAAGGTAACTGGACTGAGCCAAGCTTGAACACAATTGCAAAGAGCACAAAGTTCGGTCTCATGAACCTTCCAATGAGCAACGATGCAAAGGGATACGGAAACGATTCAATCCCTGTCGGTGTTCCTGGTTACTTCATGATCGATAAGGAGCAGTCAACAAAGGCAGAGCGCGCAGGCGCAGTTGACTTCCTTACATGGCTCTACACATCACCTCAAGGACAACGCTTCGTTGCTGATCCAGTAACAGAAGGCGGAATGGGATTCAT
>WLCS01000134.1 GCA_009705185.1 Actinomycetota bacterium | reverse complement strand
TCTTCGCAACCACCAGTAAAGGGTGGTCGTCCAGAATTAACAGAGGCAAACATTGTTGTATCTGGCGGACGCGGAACAGATGGAAACTTCATAGCAGTTGAAGCATTTGCAGATTCACTAGGCGCGGCAGTGGGCGCATCTCGCGCAGCAACTGATGCAGGTTGGTATCCACATTCACATCAAGTGGGACAGACTGGCAAAACCGTAAGTCCGCAGCTCTATGTTGCATGTGGAATTTCAGGAGCGATTCAACATCGCGCCGGTATGCAGACATCAAAGACAATCGTCGTGGTCAATAAAGATCCCGAAGCACCGCTTTTTGATATCGCAGACTTTGGCGTTGTAGGCGACCTCTTTAACGTGCTGCCCAAAGCCACCGAAGGCGTACTGTCTCGAAATAGCTAGAGGGCACCTACGAACTAGACTGCTCCAATGAGCGTCTATCTCGACCACGCGGCTACCACGCCGATGTTCGACGTTGCCATTGATGCAATGAATACAGCTCTACGCAAGCTCGGTAATCCATCTTCTTTACATACCGAAGGTCGTTCTACACGTAAAGATGTTGAAGATGCTCGCGAAGTAATTGCACGCGCAATTGATTGTTTGCCTAGCGAAGTAATTTTCACCGGCTCAGGTACTGAAGCTAATAACGCTGCAATTAAAGGTTTGTTCTGGAATTCAGAGAAGAAAGTAATCATTGTTTCAAGCATCGAACACCATGCAGTCTTAGATCCAGCGCACTGGCTCGTAGAACATGAAGGTGCAGAGCTCATCCAGATTCCGGTCAATCAAGACGGACTCATCGATATATCTTTCTTGCAAGCAACTGTTGAAGCTCGCAGAAATGAAATTGCGCTGATTTCGGTTATGCATAGCAATAATGAAACTGGCGTCATTCAACCAGTTGCAGAAGTTGTAAAAATTGCGGGAGATATTCCGGTGCATTGTGATGCGGTTCAAAGTTTTACCAAGGTGCCTATCTCATACAAAGATCTTGGTTTATTTGCTATGACAGTCAGCGGACATAAAGTGGGAGGGCCACTTGGAATCGGTGCCTTGATTCTGCGCCGTGCGGTAGAGATACCTGCACTTTTGCACGGTGGTGGTCAAGAACGTGAAATTAGAAGTGGAACTCTCAATGCTCCTTCAATAGTTGCTTTTGCTGCAGCGGTTTCGGCGCATATTTATGATGCCAAAAAAGTTGCTCAGTTAAGAGACTCTTTTGAATCTGGAGTCAGTGCAGTTCGACCAGATGCGGTGATCAATGGCAAGAGCGCGCCACGTTTACCCGGAATTTCGAATATTACTTTTCCTGGTACACAAAGTGATTCACTTTTGTTACTTATGGATTCAGAGAAAGTTTCTTGTTCAACAGGAGCTGCCTGTACTGCTGGTGTTCACCGCCCAAGCCATGTATTGATGGCCATGGGACTGACAGATGTTGTTTCGCAATCGTCGCTTCGTTTCTCTTTTGGTGCACCGAATACTGAAGCAGATGTTGAATTCGCTCTTTCAGTTTTGCCACGAGTAATCGAACGAGGACTCGCTGCTAATTCGGTAGGTAAGAAATGAAAATTATCGCCGCCATGAGCGGGGGAGTTGATTCAGCAGTTGCTGCGGCTCGCGCAGTAGAAGCAGGACATGAAGTCATTGGTGTGCACCTGGCACTTTCTTCAAACCCCCAGAAATATCGAAGCGGTGCGCGTGGTTGTTGCACAATTGAAGATTCACATGATGCTCGTCGCGCAGCAGATGTCATCGGCATTCCTTTTTATATCTGGGATATGGCTGATGAATTCCACGAAGGCGTTGTTGAAAACTTCATGAGCGAGTACGCGGCAGGACGCACACCAAATCCTTGCCTGCGATGCAATGAGAAAATTAAATTTGCTGCAGTTTTAGATCGCGCGAAAGCGATGGGCTTTGATGGAGTTGTTACAGGGCACTACGCGCGTACACAAGAAACTGCAGAAGGTCGCACTTTGCATCGCGCAGTAGATCCACTTAAGGATCAGTCATATGTATTGGCAGTTCTCAATCGCGAACAAATTAATGGAGCAATTTTTCCTTTGGGCGATACAGAAAAAGTAGATATTCGCATTGAAGCTGAAGCTCGCGGATTAGCTGTTGCACAGAAGCCAGATAGTCACGACATTTGTTTCGTACCATCAGGAGATAACGCAGGTTGGCTACGTGATCGTCTTGGAAGCGAAGTTGGTCCGATTGTGGATCAAGATGGAAAGAAGATTGGTGAACATAAAGGCGCGTACACATACACAATCGGACAACGTAAAGGTTTAGGACTTACGGTTCCGACTTCAGATGGTTCTCCGCGATTTGTTCTCAAGATTGAACCTGTAACGAACACTGTTGTCGTAGGTGCGCGAGAGGATTTAGCTGTGACTTCGATGCGCGGTGAAAAACCAATTTTCTGTGGACCTGAAGTAGGCGCCGCACCCGTTAAAGGTTTTGTCCAAGTACGAGCACACGGCGCAGCACTTGATTGCACGTACTACATGGATGGCGAACAATTGGTGGCAGAACTTGATGCACCTCTACTTGGACTCGCAACCGGGCAAGCAATGGTTATTTATGATGGCGATCGCGTTGTGGGGTCGGCGACAATTTGCGAGACAGCATGACAAATCAAGCGCGTCATAGAATTTCAGAACTCACACAAGAGATTCGCGATCATCAATTTAAATATTACGTTCTCGATGCACCCACAATTACAGATGCTCAATTCGATGCGCTCTTAAAAGAGTTGCAGGCACTCGAGGCAAAAAATCCGGAACTTCTTGAACCGGATTCGCCATCACTTGGCGTAGGAGGGGGATTTTCAACCACCTTTGATCAACACGATCACATCGAAAAAATGATGAGCTTGGATAACGTGTTTGATGAAGAAGAGCTCGGCGCGTGGTTTGATCGCGTTGAAAAAGAGAGTCCAAATCCTGAATATCTCTGCGAACTTAAAGTAGATGGTCTAGCAATTAACTTGCTCTACGAAAACGGTCAACTGACTCGCGCGCTGACTCGTGGAAATGGCACAACCGGCGAAGATGTCACTCTCAATGTAAAGACTATAAAAGGGCTTCCACACTCACTATCGGGAAAGAATGTTCCACGATTAATTGAAGTTCGCGGAGAAGTCTTCTTCCCAGTTGCTGCATTTAATCAACTCAACGAAGAACTTGAAGAAGC
>WLCS01000133.1 GCA_009705185.1 Actinomycetota bacterium | reverse complement strand
TTCAACGGGATTAGAGACCCGGCTTGTTCCAGAAGCTGGATTTGAACTTAGCCTCATTACAAAAGTTCGTATTTCCCGATCACTTTCTCCAACATTGCTCTTGGCTCCATTTTCACTCATTCGCTCAGTGCAACAATGCTTTGCAGCACTTGATGGGGCAGACCTACTTGTTGGATTCGGTGGTTATGTTTCAGCTCCTGCATACATTGCTGCTCTCTTGCGCAGAATCCCAATTGTCATTCATGAAGCCAACGCACGTCCAGGTATTGCAAATAAGTTAGGTGCTCTCTTTACTCAGTATCTGGCAACGACATATGACATCTCATCTGGGCGCCTTTCGCATGCACTCATTGCAGGATTGCCTCTGAAAGAAAATATTGTCAGTACATTCGAAAAAGCGAAGATCAACTGGATCTCTGCTCGGGCAGGTGCGAAGAAATCCCTTGGATTTAACGAAAATCTTCCTCTGATATTTGTATTCGGTGGCTCGCAAGGTTCTGTAGCAATCAACTCTGTCATCGAGAAGGGCCGTTCGGCGCTTGGTTCTCAGAAAATTCAAGTGTTGCACTCTGTAGGATCGAAAAATTCGCTTCCGATTTCAGATTCTATGTATATGTCATCTCATTACATTTCAGATATGGCCACCGCATATCTCGCTGCTGACATCATTATTTCGCGAAGCGGCGCAGTATCGTGCGCAGAGATTAATACTCTCGGCAAATATGCACTCTTCATCCCACTGCCTGTCGGAAATGGCGAGCAAGAACTCAACGCACAACCACTTGTTGATCAAGGGCGCGCTGAAGTAATTGCCCAAAAGGATTTCACTGCAAGCTGGCTTGAGCAAAATCTCAACAGACTCATTGAATTCAGCAAGAACGCACCTATCGAAGGGTCCGAGCAAGACATCGTCGCTGCATCTAAGATTGCAGCACTCATGGAATTTGCTTTATCTGGAGGTAAGTAAGTGCAGTCATTGGCCGGAAAGAAGATTCACTTTATTGGAATCGGTGGTTCTGGCATGAGCGGACTTGCACGCATTGCTCTCTCTGACGGAATTACAGTCAGCGGTTCTGATGCCAAAGAATCAAGCGTGCTCTCAGCTCTTCGTGCTCTCGGTGCAACTGTGTATGCCCATCATGCCGCCGAAAACGTTGCCGATGCCGATGTGGTCATTTACTCAACTGCAATTGCGGCAACCAATCCTGAGATGGCTTTTGCTGTACAACGTTCGATTCCAATTCTTACTCGCGCCCAAGCTTTAGCGATGCTTATGCACGGTTCGAAAAGTATTGCTGTTGCAGGAACGCATGGAAAAACAACTACATCGTCCATGATGACAGTGGCGCTACAGGCTTGCGGAACCGACCCTTCATTTGCGATCGGCGGAACTTTGATGGCTTCAGGATCTAACGCGCACCGTGGAACCGGAGAATTTTTCGTCGCCGAAGCCGATGAATCCGACGGCTCATTTATTGAATATCGCCCACTTGCAGCGATTGTCACCAATATTGAACATGACCACGTTGACTTCTTTCAGACCGCAGACGAAGTGACTTCCGCATTCGAAAAGTTTGCCTCGACAATTTCTGCCCAAGGAGTGCTTGTCTATTGTGCAGATGACGAAGGATCCAGGCAGCTAGGGCAGAGCCACACTCAGTGCGAGACTGCTTCGTATGGAAAGAGCGAAAGCGCTGATCTACGCATCGACAATATTTCACTACTCGCAATGGGCTCATCTGCCCGAGTTATCTGGCGCGGACGCTCTGTTGGAACCCTCGAATTACAAGTGCCAGGTGAACATAATTTGCTTAACGCCGCTGCATGTTTAGCGATGGGTCTGTCACTTGAACTCCCAGCTCATCAATTACTTACTGGACTTCATAGTTTTAGGGGAGCAGGGCGCCGGTTTGAATTAAAGGCGACAGAGCATGGGATTCGAGTTGTTGATGATTATGGACATCATCCAACGGAAATTAAAGTAACTCTTGATGCAGCGCGCAGATATGCAGGTGACGGAAGAGTTTTGGTTATTTTCCAACCTCACAGATATTCACGCACACAAGCATTTCTTAAAGATTTCTCTACAGCACTTGATGCTGCCGATGATGTAACTCTCCTTGAAATTTATGCTGCTAGCGAAAAACCAATTCCTGGAATATCTGCTCAGTTGATTGCAGAGAATATGAAGAACGGTCACTTTATTCCTAATTTTGTAGAAGCTTCTGAACGCGTGATTGCTCTGGCAAAACCTGGAGATGTGATCATAACTTTGGGTGCAGGTGATGTTAATTCGCTCGCGCCAATTATCGCTGAAGGGCTAGCGAAGCGTTTTGCGTAAACCTCAGAGATTCTCCGTAGTCGTCGTTGCAGTTGTTTTAGTTTTCTCTTCACTTGTCTATCTCTTCGCTTGGTCTCCGGTTTTTACAGTCACAAAAATAGAAGTAACCGGTGCGCCCACCTCTGATTCACGTGATGCAATCACCCGTTCATCAGAGATAGTGATTGGTGAAAAACTAGCTCGCATCGAACCGAGATCTGTAGAAGTTCGCTTGAAATCATTCACGTGGGTCAAGGAAGTTCACATTTCTCGAAACTGGATCGATGGCCACGTGCATGTCTCTGTGATACCCCGTACCCCTAAAGCCATTTTCAATGGAAAGACGCTGGATCTGACTGGCCAAGTCTTTGAACTACCCGGATTTACTGGCGCCGATCTCCCCAATGTAATTGCGAGCAAAGCCTCTGATGGCGTACAGGCAATCTCGCTCTTTACTTCGCTGCCACGAACTTTCAACCAAGAGATCATCTCCCTGACAGCCATATCCGATTCGAATTTCACCATGAAAGTTCGTCATGAGAATCGAGTCTTGAAAGTGAAGTGGGGAGCTAACGAGAAAAATGACCTCAAAATTCAAGTGTTTAACGCACTCTTGAAAGCGAAAGAAAATAAACGAGTGACGACAATTGATTTATCTGCACCACATGCACCTATCGTTAAATAGCTCTTTTGCTCTCTTTCGATATTGAATTGATTGAAAATTCTGTAAAGGTGTAGTTGAGAAAATAGTTCGTGGCGGTCTTTGATTACTCCCTTCCAACGCCATACCTTCAGGCCACAATAAATGCTAGAAATGTAATTCTCAAGTTGAGGTTTACAGTTCTTAAGGGGGACTCACGTGGCTGCACCACAGAACTACTTAGCTGTCATCAAAGTTGTCGGTA
>WLCS01000132.1 GCA_009705185.1 Actinomycetota bacterium | reverse complement strand
TCGATGCACCGTTGATAACAAGAGCATCTCCACCTGTTGTTCCAATCTTTGTGAGAGCAATCTTCTGTGATGAGGCTTCTTGAGTAAGAGCTTCAGTTTGCGTTGGATCAATTGCAACAACAACTCGTCCGGGAGTTTCACTGAGGAGCGCTAATCCAACATTTTCTAATTGGATTGTTGCTCCTGTGTTATATCGCAAGACCATTTCAGTAAGCGTTGCAGAGAGTCCGCCCTGACTAAGGTCGTGAGCTGCGGAAAATATCTTCTTTGTGCGACCTGCGACAAGCAGATTAATTAACCGCATCTCTCGTTGAAGATCTGCAATCGGTGCAAGTCCTCCTCGCTGATTGTGCATGTAGGCCCATTCGCTACCCGCAAGATGATTCTCGGTTTCACCAAGCAAATAGAGATCAAGACCGGCGCGATCAAATGACATTGGTGTGCGAGTGCGCACATCGTCAATAACGCCAAGAACGCCGATGACAGGCGTTGGCAAGATTGCCACTGTTCCTGTTTGGTTATAGAACGAAACGTTTCCGCCTGTTACAGGCAATCCCATCTCTAAACAACCATCAGCAAGCCCGCGAACAGATTCAGCAAATTGCCACATCACACCTGGATCTTCAGGAGAACCAAAGTTAAGGCAATTAGTAACTGCCAATGGCTTTGCCCCTGCAGTTGCAATGTTCCGAGCTGCTTCTGCAAGTGCCAATTTCGCACCTTCGTATGGATTTAAGTATGACCAGTTGGCGTTTGCATCGGTTGCAATTGCTACACCTAAATGTGTTTTCTCATCAATGCGCACCATGCCAGAATCATCTGGTTGAGATTGAATTGAATTTCCTTGTACATAGCGATCGTATTGATCAGTTACCCAAGACTTATCTGCAAGATTCGGAGTGGCAGCAAGTTTGAGAACTGTTGATTTAATTTCATCAGCAGTTGATGGAATCGGTACATTAATAACTTCTTTTGCTACCTGATCAATATATGCAGGTTGTGCAAGAGGGCGTTGATACACAGGACCGTCGTGTGCCACTGTGCGAGGTGGAACGTCAACAATGAGTTCACCATTCCACGTAATTTCCAAATGGTTTCCATCTGTTACTTCGCCAATGACGGTTACGGTGACATCCCACTTGTCGCAAATTTCTAAGAAGCGAGCAATTTTGCTAGGTTCAACAATTGCGCACATGCGTTCTTGAGATTCAGACATCAGAATTTCTTCAGGAGAAAGAGATGGATCACGAAGAGGAACTTTGTCTAACTGCACTTTCATTCCGCCAGAACCGCCAGATGCGAGTTCTGAAGTTGCACAGGAAAGTCCAGCGCCACCTAAATCTTGAATTCCGACAACGAGATCTTCAGCAAAAATTTCAAGTGAACATTCAATGAGGACTTTTTCTACAAATGGATCGCCGACCTGCACTGCTGGTCGCTTAGCTGGACCTTTGGATTCAAAAGTTTCAGAGGCAAGTACAGATACGCCGCCAATTCCATCTCCGCCAGTTTTCGCGCCGTAAAGCACAACAAGATTTCCAGCGCCGGCAGCTTTAGCGAGTTTGATATCGCTGTGTTTCATGACGCCAACGCAGAGAGCATTTACAAGCGGATTACCTAAATATGTTTCATCGAAAACAACTTCGCCACCAATGTTTGGCAAGCCTAAACAGTTTCCATATCCACCAACACCAGCAATGATTCCAGGTAACACACGACGAGTATCTGCTGCATCTGCAGGACCAAAGCGAAGTGGATCCATCACTGCAATCGGGCGCGCGCCCATTGTAAGAATGTCACGAACAATGCCACCTACACCCGTTGCTGCACCCTGATAAGGCTCAATAAAAGATGGGTGGTTATGTGATTCGATTTTAAAAGTAACTGCATAGCCCTGACCTACATCTACAACGCCAGCGTTCTCGCCGATACCAACAAGAAGAGCATCAGTCTTTACAGCCTTTTCGCCAAATTGCTTAAGGTGCACCTTTGAAGATTTATATGAACAGTGTTCAGACCACATCACCGAATACATTGCTAGCTCAGAAGATGTTGGACGTCGTCCTAAGATTTCTCGGATGCTTGCGTATTCATCAGGCTTCAAGCCAAGTTCTGCAAATGGTTGTGGCGCATCTGGAGTTGATTGTGCTTTCGCAACTGTATCCAATGACATTACTTCACCATCGCTTTCAAAACTGATGTGAAGAATCCAAGTCCATCGGCAGAAGGTCCAGTGAGTGAATCAATTGCATGTTCTGGGTGTGGCATCAATCCGACAACATTGCCGCGCTCATTTGTAATGCCGGCAATCAGATTGCGAGAACCATTTGGATTTTCTCCGACATAGCGAGCGATGATGCGCCCTTCGCCTTCTAGCATCGTAAGTGTTTCATCATCACACATATAGGCACCTTCGCCATTTTTTAACGGGATGAGAATTTCTTGGCCTTGAGTAAATGAACTAGTCCAGGCTGTATCTGTATTTTCGATTGTAAGTTTTTGATCGCGGCATAAGAAATGTAATTCGTGATTTCTTGTAAGAGCACCTGGAATCAAATGCGCTTCGGCAAGGACCTGAAAACCATTGCAGATACCAAGTAGAGGCATGCCGCCATGTGCAGCATCAATGATTGGTTCCATCACTGGAGAAAAGCGTGAAATCGCACCGCATCGAAGATAGTCACCGTAGGAAAATCCGCCAGGGAGAATGACGGCATCTACACCATGAAGATCAGCATCGTTATGCCACAAAGAGATTGCTTCGGCACCTGCATGTCGCACTGCACGCGCAGCATCTCGATCATCGAGTGTTCCTGGAAAAGTAACAACGCCAATTTTCATAGAATTACTTCTCAACTCTTACAGTGAAGTTTTCGATTACTGGGTTGGATAGCAATTTTTCTGCAGCTTTCTCAACTTCGGCTAGTTGAGCAGCTGTTGGTTCGCCGTCTACTTCAATCTCGAATCTTTTTCCTTGGCGAACATCTTTAGCAAAGGTAAATCCGAGACGTGGAAGCGCAGCAGCAACTGCTTTGCCTTGAGGGTCCAGAATTTCGGGCTTTAACATCACATCGACCACGATCTTTGCCATTTTTATCTCCCTTGTTTTTCTCAGAACTTATTTCCGGTTATGCGTTCATATGCATCTGCATATCGCTCGGCAGTTTTCTCTACGATCTCTGCGGGCAATTCTGGGGGCGTGGATTTCTTATCCCATCCACTTGT
>WLCS01000131.1 GCA_009705185.1 Actinomycetota bacterium | reverse complement strand
TAGAAGAAGGAATCGTCGCCGGTGGTGGCGTTGCACTTCTTCAGGCAGCAACAGCAGCATTTAAGAAGCTCAAGCTTGAAGGCGATGAAGCAACTGGTGCAAAGATTGTTGAAGTATCAATCGAAGCACCACTAAAGCAGATCGCAGTAAACGCTGGCCTTGAAGGCGGAGTTGTTGTTGAGAAAGTTCGTCACCTCGAAGCAGGTTTCGGACTTAATGCAGCATCAGGAGAATATGTAGACATGATTAAAGCTGGCATCATCGATCCAGCTAAAGTCACACGTTCTGCACTTCAGAATGCGGCATCAATTGCAGCGCTCTTCATTACAACAGAGGCAGTAATTACAGATAAGCCAGAGCCAAAGGGTGCAAACCCAATGCCACAAGGCGGCGGAGATATGGATTTCTAAATCCTCGCGTAAATAGTTACGAAGGCCCTCGAGATTAACGTCTCGGGGGCCTTCTGCTTTACGATTAGCGCATGAAGACATTCGATGCACAGAGCGTTGCACGCGATGCAGCATTAGCTGACGCGGAATTTGCAACGCAGGTCGGCGACTTTGTCTCTGTCGATTACGATGATGAAAATCGCGTAGCTACATATTTATTTGCAGCAGATATCGCGGGATACCGCGGATGGCGCTGGTGCATCACTGTTGCAAAAGTTGATGAAGATGCAACACCTACTGTTTGCGATGTTGTTATTTTGCCTGGCCCAGATTCACTTCTGGCTCCGGATCACATTCCGTATATGGATCGCATTCAGCCAGAAGACATCACACCTGGTGTTATCGTGCCAAGTATTCTCGAAGATACTCGACTTGTTCCTGGTGTTAACGCACTTGCACAAGATGAAGATCTCGATGCAACTGAAGTGTTTGATTTAGGTTTGATGCGTCCTCGCGTACTTTCTATCGAGGGCCGTGATCAAGCAAGTAAGCGTTGGTACACAGGTGATCGCGGACCCAACACACCACTTGCACAAGGTGCACCAAAGCCATGTGCATCATGCGGATTCTTTATTCCTATCGCAGGATCATTGCGTTCGGCATTCGGAGTCTGCGCCAATGCAATTGCTCCCGATGATGCACGCGTCGTTTCAGTCGATCATGGCTGCGGTGCGCACAGCGAAGCCACTCTTTAAGCGTAAAACCCCGTAGCAAGCTCACTGCTTTCTAGGATAAATTAGCCCCCTGTCCGAATCCCCTCGGCTACATCACACATGAAATTTGAAGGAGTACGTGCAATGCCTACAGGAAAAGTTAAATGGTTTTCCCTTGAAAAAGGTTTTGGATTCATTGCATCAGATGAAGGCGAAGATGTTTATCTTGCTGCCTCTGCACTCCCAGAAGGTGTTCCAACCGTAAAGCCTGGAACAAAACTTGAATTCAGCGTTATTGATTCTCGCAAGGGACCACAAGCAATGTCAGTACACATTGTTGATGTACCGGTTTCACTTGCTGAAAATTCACGCGTTAACAACGATGATCTTGCAGCGATGATTGAAGACACAATCAAAATTCTTGATCGCGTTGGAAATGGACTTCGCCATGGTCGTCATCCATCAGGGGCAGAGGCAGAACGTCTTGGTCGCGTATTGCGCGGAATCGCTTCTCAGCTCGAGGCGTAACCTCAAGCAATTAAATGCTGCTGCGTCGGTTTCGACGTATCGAGTAACGAATTCCCATCACGCCTAAAACGGCGCCAACAACGCATGTCCAAATAACTTTAGATTCAGCGCCGGCTGCAATTGCAACGACACCGGCTGCAAGCCATGCGATTGAACCGAGTGCTATGAGTGTGACAACACTTTTAATGTTACTTGCCATGGTGAAAGCCTAACGCTACTTGCCGATAAAAATAATCAGGATCAAGCCGATCAAGGTCAGCGCCGTTATTAATCTGCGGCTCTTAAAGTTCATTATCTTCCAAAATCTTATGTGGAACGTGTGAAGGTGCGATCCTCACTGCAAAGTATGAGAGTGCGATAAGAATTGGGACCATCAGATAGGCACGGGAAATTCCAAAAGAGTCGCCGAGAATTCCGAGTAAGAATGGTGAACCTGCAATCGCTGTTCCAGCTGCTAAGGAAATCTTACCGATGGCCAAATCTGGTCGGTTTTCGCTAAATCCAATTCCACGTAGCGCACCAAGTGCGAATTGGTTAGACATTCCAAAGCCCGCGATAAGTATTCCCAAAAAGCTAAGTTGCAAATTATGGGAGAACCATAAAATAGAGAAACCAACTCCTTGCAGCAGAATAAAAACTTTCAGTTGTTGATCAAGTTCTAAACTCTTTAGTACCCGTCCGCCATACCAGCGACCAAGGGCCATACCGGAACCTAAAGCTGCAACAGCAATCGTTGAAATTGCAGGAGTTGCCCCAGTGCGATCAACGACAAGAGCAGCAGCCCAGAATGAGATGGCAAATTCACTAGCTAGCATGCAGAAGAAACCGAACCAAGCAATCCAATACTCCCTAGAAAGTTTTCCCGTTTGTGGACCACCTTCATCCGGAATGTGTACTTCTTGCTCTTTTTCGCGACGAGTGAGATAAAGCCAAGCAGCAAGAGGAAGTGCAATCAACATTCCAAATCGCCAGTAATCACGGAAATTATTCGCGATATTTCCAACAACTAATGTTCCGGTGACATACCCGCAAGAAGCAATTGCATTTGCTTGTGTAAGTGCCATGGGTGCCATCTCGTGATAGTGGCCATTTATCGCAGTAAGTGAGTTGTTGATTGTTATGGAAACCCCAACGCCCGTTACCAAAGCTGCAGGAATTGAGAAGTAAACGCTAGGAGATGCAACAAAAGCAATCAAACCAATACAGAAAATCGCAATTCCGATCCATGTTGAATTTGATCGTCCAAAACGATGCGCTAATCGAGAATTAAATGCTCCGGCCAGAATTGATGCAATACCAAGTGCAGTGCCGTGAAGGCCAGCCACAGTGAGCGATGTACCTTGATCGGCACGTAACAAAGGTTGTGATGGTCCGAAACTTCCCAGGAAGATATTGACGCAGACAGTTTGGAGTGCGACCGTCCAGAAGTATCGATCGCGCTTTATTTTATGAGTCACTCTTAAAGCTTTGAAACGACGAAGTCGATTGAGGCTGTAAGAGCATCAATATCGGCTGGGTCGATTGCAGGGAACATACCGATACGAAGTTGGTTCTTACCGAGCTTACGGTAAGGCTCTGTATCAACGATTCCGTTCGCGCGAAGTGCTGATGCAACTGCTGTCGCATCG
>WLCS01000130.1 GCA_009705185.1 Actinomycetota bacterium | reverse complement strand
TCACACATGGCCACGAAGATCACATTGGCGCTGTCCCGTATTTACTTCGCGAACGGGGAGACATTCCAGTTTACGGATCTCCGCTGACTATCGCTCTGATTGCAGCGAAATGTAAAGAACATCGAATTTCCCCGTTGACGCGCGAAGTGCGCGAAGAAATGCGTGAAGATGTCGGGCCCTTTGAACTTGAATTCGTTGCAGTCAATCACTCAATTCCTGATGCACTTGCTGTCGCAATTCATACAAAGGCTGGAACTGTTTTACACACCGGTGATTTCAAGATGGATCAATTGCCACTCGATGGACGTATTACAGATTTACGCACTTTTGCACGTCTTGGTGAAGAAGGTGTCGACCTCTTCTTAGTTGATTCAACTAATGCCGATATCCCAGGCTTTACGCCTTCAGAGCGTGAAATTATGCCGGCGCTGAACAGAGTGATCGCTTCAACTAAGCGCCGAGTAATTGTGGCTTCTTTTAGTTCGCATGTTCATAGAGTGCAGCAAGTAATTGATACAGCAGCACTACATAATCGCAAAGTCGCATTTATCGGACGTTCCATGATTCGCAATATGAAAATAGCTCAAGACATGGGCTATTTGAATGTACCAGCTGGAATTCTTTTCGATGCACGTGAGCTCGACAATTACGATGATCGCGTTGTTCTGATTTGTACAGGTTCGCAGGGCGAGCCAATGGCAGCGCTTTCGCGTATGGCAAATGGTGACCACCAAATCCGCGTAGGCGAAGGCGACACTGTAATTTTGGCTTCATCACTTATCCCCGGAAATGAAAATTCTGTTTTTCGAGTCATCAATGAACTCACTCGATTTGGTGCGAAGGTAGTTCACAAAGCAAATGCAATGGTGCATGTGTCAGGCCATGCAGCAGCTGGAGAACTTCTCTACTGCTACAACATTGTGAAGCCCAAATATGTAATGCCGGTTCACGGTGAATGGCGACATTTGAAAGCCAACGCCGAACTAGCTATCGAATCAGGAGTGCCTCGCGAAAACGCATTCATCATTGAAAATGGAATCGTTGTTGATCTGATCGATCACAAAGCAGAAGTTGTCGGTGCAGTTCCATGTGGATTTGTTTATGTCGATGGCCAAAGCATCGGCGATATTACCGAATCATCACTTAAAGATCGTCGCATACTTGGTGAAGAAGGATTCATCTCAGTGATTGTTGTTATTGATTCACAAACTGGAAAAATTGTTGCTGGCCCAGATATTCATGCACGTGGATTTAATGAAGATGTCGCTCTTTTTGATGAAGTCAAAGGGCAGATAGAGAAAGCACTGACCTCTGCTGTTGCAGAAGGCGTCAACGGAACTCATCAACTCTCTCAAGTTGTTCGTAGAACTATTGGGGGATGGGTCGGGCAAAAACATCGCCGACGTCCGATGATTGTTCCTGTTGTTGTTGAAGTGTAAATCGGCGCGCCTACAGCCAGTAAAAAAACTCTCCACCTAAGATTGAATGTGTGGCTAAGAAGAAAAATCGTATAACCGTAGGGTCAATTTTCGGCTCTGCAGGTAGAGGACTCGGCCACCTCTGGAGATTCTTAGCTAAAACCTTGGGCTCGGCAATTCGATTTGTTGCACGAGGTGCCCGCGATTTAGATCCCGAACATCATCGTGATGGTGCGGCACTTCTCGTACTCATATTGTCGCTCTCTGCATTTGCTGGAACGTGGTTTCACGCAGAAAACTTTGTTGGAAGAAATTTGTATTCACTTTTCTATGGGGCCTTTGGACGAGTTGGTGTACTCACACCTCTCGCGCTTCTGTATTTCGCTTTCAGGCTCTTTAGAAAACCTGATGACAGCCATGTCACAGGACGCATCACAATCGGAACACTTACTTTATTAGTAAGCACTACTGGCCTGGCACATCTACTTAATGGATCACTTGGCGCACTCAACCCAACTGGTGCAACCGCTATTCGCGAAGGTGGCGGTTTGCTTGGATATTGGATTGCGAAACCACTTGTTGCGCTGATGACATCTTTGCTTGCATACCCACTTCTTATCGCGATATTTATTTTTGGGCTTCTGATCATTACAGCTACACCCATTTCAAAGGTCGGAATCAAATTAAAAGTAATCGCAATCTGGCTATGGTCGAAAAGGCCTGAACGCAAAGAAGAAGATTTTGAAATCTCCGATACTCCACCATTTGAATCTCCAGTAGTGGCTTGGAACCAAGAGCCGGATGAAGAGATTGATGAACAGGAATTTGATGAAGAATTCACCGTCGAAATTCCAAAAGTTCCTCTTGAGGCTCAATTAGCTCCAGCACCTAAGAGTGATAAACGTCCTGAGCAATTACTGCTCACAAGTGATACGAAGTACGAATTACCTTCGCACGACTTACTGAAAGTCGGACCGGCCGCAAAGGCAAAGAGCAAAGCGAACGAAACGGTTGTTGCATCACTTACTGAGGTCTTTAAGCAGTTTGAAATTGATGCAGAAGTTACTGGATTTATGCGTGGACCAACTGTCACGCGATATGAAGTTGAACTTGGAAGTGCGGTAAAAGTAGAAAAAATTACTGCACTGTCAAAGAATATTTCATATGCCGTGGCAAGCAGCGAAGTGCGTATCCTTTCGCCAATTCCAGGAAAGTCAGCTGTTGGTATTGAAATCCCTAATGCAGATCGCGAAATTGTCGCACTCGGTGATGTCATGCGATCGAGTGTTGCTGGCCAAGATCATCACCCGATGCTTGTTGCACTGGGTAAAGATGTTGAAGGCAATTTTGTCTGTGCTAATTTGGCGAAGATGCCTCACTTATTGGTAGCGGGCGCAACAGGTGCAGGTAAATCTTCCATGATTAACGCGATGATTACTTCAATACTTATGCGCGCTACTCCTGATGACGTACGTCTGATTCTTATTGATCCAAAGCGCGTTGAACTCACCGCGTATGAAGGAATTCCGCATCTGATTACACCGATTATTACTAATCCAAAGAAAGCTGCAGATGCGCTGACGTGGGTTGTTCGCGAAATGGATCTTCGCTATGAAGATCTTGCCACTTTCGGATTCCGCCATATTGATGACTTCAATAAGGCAGTACGTGCTGGAAAAGTTGTTGCACCTCCTGGATCTGATCGCATCGTTGAGCCTTATCCGTATTTACTCGTCATTATCGATGAGCTTGCAGATCTCATAATGGTTGCAGCACGAGAAGTTGAAGAATCTGTTGTGCGAATAACTCAGTTGGCACGTTCTGCTGGAATTCACTTAGTTCTT
>WLCS01000013.1 GCA_009705185.1 Actinomycetota bacterium | reverse complement strand
CTGTCGTAAAGCCGAAGTTTCTTCACTCCTGCGTTTTGCCGGAGGCCTACATATTGCTGCAGGAAAAGTAGTGATTGAAGTAGAACTAGATACCTCACAAAGTGCGCGCCGTTTGAAGAAGGATATTGCTGATATCTACGGGCACGACAGCGATTTAGCTGTTCTCTCTTCCAGCGGGTTGCGCAAAGGATCACGCTATGTGGTCAGAGTTATTGAAGCAGGCGATGCACTTGCTCGCCAGACTGGGCTCATTGATGCCAATGGTCGACCAGTGCGCGGATTGCCTCCGCAAGTTGTTGCCGCAAATGTTTGCGACGCAGAAGCAGCATGGCGTGGTGCTTTCATTGCGCATGGCTCGTTGACCGAACCCGGTCGTTCATCATCTCTAGAAATTACATGTCCTGGTCCTGAGGCCGCACTTGCACTGGTTGGCGCAGCGCGTCGCCTTAATATTGTTGCAAAGGCTCGTGAAGTTCGCGGTGTCGATCGCGTTGTTATCCGAGATGGAGATGCCATCGGAGTACTACTTACACGTCTTGGTGCCCATGAAAGTGTTCTTGCATGGGAAGAGCGCAGAATGCGTCGTGAAGTTCGCGCGACCGCCAACAGACTTGCCAATTTTGATGATGCAAATCTTCGTCGTTCAGCTCGCGCAGCAGTGGCTGCGGCAGCACGCGTTCAAAGAGCGATGGAAATTCTTGGTCCTGAAATTCCTGATCACTTAAAAGAAGCAGGCGAGTTAAGAATTTCTCACGGACAAGCAAGTCTTGAAGAACTTGGTTCTCTCGCAACTCCACCAATGACTAAGGATGCAATTGCTGGTCGCATCCGTCGCTTACTCGCAATGGCAGATAAGCGAGCTTCTGAACTTGGGATTCCTGATACAGAGGCCGGTCTCTCACCTGATTTATTAGGTGAATAAGAGCCACTTCTCCCTTATGGGACTAAGAGTGAGCCTGCGCACGCTGGTGACCGGTCAGTAACTTCGACTCGGCTGATAGACTTCGCATCAAGCCCCCAACGTTGTGGTGTAAATGTTAGCCACCTTTATCTGGGGCAATTCACTATGTAGAAGAGGTTTTTAGATGATTAATGTCGGAATTAATGGTTTTGGACGTATTGGCCGCAACTTCTTTCGCGCCGCGCTCACAAACCCAAATATCAATATCGTAGGTATTAACGACCTAACAGATAACGCAACACTTGCACACCTTCTTAAGTACGACTCAATCTTGGGTCGCCTTGGTCTAGAAGTTTCACACACTGATGACACCATCACAGTGGGCGGCAAGACAATCAAAGTTTTCGCAGATCGTGATCCTGCAAATCTTCCATGGGCATCAGTGAAGGCAGATATCGTTATTGAATCTACTGGTCACTTCACAAAGGCAGCCGATGCTAAGAAACACATCACAGCAGGTGCTAAAAAAGTAATCATCTCTGCGCCAGCAACTGATGAAGACATCACAATCGTTATGGGTGTCAATCACGACAAATACGACCCAGCAAATCACAATGTAATTTCAAATGCTTCATGTACAACCAACTGCCTTGCTCCAATGGCGAAGGTTCTTCACGACAACTGGGGAATTGTTAAGGGCTTGATGACCACAATTCACGCTTACACAAACGATCAGGTAATTCTTGACTTCCCACACAAGGATCTCCGTCGCGCACGTGCAGCTGCAACAAACATGATTCCAACATCTACTGGTGCTGCGAAAGCAATCTCTCTCGTTCTTCCAGAACTTAAGGGCAAGCTCGATGGATATGCAATGCGTGTTCCAGTCCCAACTGGCTCAGCTACTGACCTCACAGTTGAGCTTGCAAAGGAAGCTACAGCTGCAGAAATCAATGCTGCGATGAAGGCTGCTGCCAATGGTCCATTGAAGGGATTCCTTTCATACACTGAAGATCCAATCGTGTCGTCAGATATTGTTACTGATCCATCTTCTTGTATTTTCGATTCAGGCCTTACAAAGGTCATCGGAAATCAGGTAAAGGTTGTCGGTTGGTATGACAACGAATGGGGTTATTCAAACCGCCTTGTAGACCTAGTTGGTTACGTCGGTAAATCTCTCTAATGTCTTCATTGGTCGACCTAGGTGTAGCAGGTAAGCGAGTCTTTCTGCGTTGTGATCTCAATGTTCCTTTGAAAGAAGGAAAGATCACAGATGATGGACGCATTCGCGCATCACTGCCAACAATTAACGCGCTTCTCTCGCAAGGGGCAAGCATTGTTATTGCTGCACATCTAGGTCGTCCAAAAGGCGAAGCAAAACCAGAGCTCTCACTTGCACCAGTTGCAGTTCGACTTTCCGAATTACTCGGTAAGCCAGTGCAATTTGCAGGTGCAATTACAGGTAGTGATGTAACAGAAAAAGCTTCGGCACTGAAAGCAGGAGAAATTCTTCTCTTGGAAAACATTCGATATTCAGCTGCCGAAACTTCTAAAGATGAAACAGAACGTGCAGCGTTAGCCGCAGAGCTTGCACAACTTGCAGATGTTTACGTTGGAGATGGATTCGGCGCAGTACATCGCAAGCATGCATCAGTCTTTGATCTTCCAAAGCTATTGCCACATGCTGCCGGAACTCTCGTTGCTGCAGAAGTGGAAGTTCTTAAGAAATTGACCGTCAATCCTGAGCGCCCATATGGCGTTGTGCTCGGTGGGTCAAAAGTTTCAGACAAGATTGGCGTGATTTCAAATCTTCTTGGAAAAGTTGATGTCATGGCTATCGGTGGAGGAATGCTTTTCACATTCTTGGCAGCACAAGGCAAAGAAATTGGTTCATCACTTGTAGAACTCGATCTCATAGACACCGTGAAAACTCTTATTAAGCAAGCCGAAGAATCTGGCGTGAAGTTACTTCTGCCAACAGATATTGTCGTGGCTCCAACATTTGCAGCCGATGCAACGCCTACTCTTGTAAAAGCAGATGCAATTCCGTCTGATCAAATGGGGCTAGACATTGGTCCAGAGACTGCTGCAGCATTTGCGCAAGCAATTAAAGGTTGCAAGACCGTCTTTTGGAATGGACCAATGGGCGTCTTCGAATTTCCAAACTTCGCTCATGGGACAAAAGTTATTGCTCAAGCGCTGACCGAAGTTTCTGGAATTTCAGTAGTAGGTGGCGGAGATTCTGCAGCGGCAGTGCGAGCCCTTGGATTTGCTGATTCACAATTTGGTTATATCTCAACTGGCGGTGGCGCTTCTCTTGAATATCTTGAGGGCAAAGAACTACCAGGATTAACCGCTCTCGATCTTTAAATTTATTCACAACTATTGAAGGAGTCAGTAATGCGTAAACCACTTATGGCTGGTAACTGGAAGATGAACCTCAATCACCTCGAGGCTATCGCCGTTGCGCAGAAACTTGTCTACTCACTTGATGATAAAGATTATGACGCTGTTGATGTTGCAATCATCCCTCCATTTACAGATATCCGTTCAATTCAAACAATGGTAGATGGCGATCGTCTTCGTCTTCAGTACGGTGCGCAGGATCTTTCACCTGAAAGCTCAGGAGCTTTTACTGGTGATATATCTGGCTCAATGCTTTCTAAGCTCGGCTGTACTTTTGTTGTAATTGGTCACTCAGAGCGTCGCGCAATTCATCATGAAGATGATGCACTGATTAACCGCAAAATTAAGGCTGCACTTGCCAACGAACTCACACCGATTTTCTGTGTCGGCGAAGAACTTGCAATCCGCGAATCAGGAACACATGTTTCGCATGTGATTCGTCAGGTGCGTGCAGGTTTAGAAGGTTTCCATAAACCAGAACTGAAGAAAATTGTTATCGCCTACGAACCTGTATGGGCGATCGGCACAGGCAAGACGGCAACACCTGAAGATGCTCAAGAAGTGTGCGCAGCTATTCGTGAGGAAGTAGAACAAATCGGTTCCGCTGAAATCGCTGCAAATATGCGAATTCTTTATGGAGGATCCGTGAAATCTGCAAACATCGCAGAGATCATGAAGCAGCCTGACGTCGATGGCGCACTTATCGGGGGAGCAAGTCTTGACCCTGAAGAGCTGGCAAAGATTGCCAAGTTCCACGCTCAGGCGTAATTCAAGGGATTTGAACTGATTCAGGTATCCTGTACCCCTACCTCTTAAGGAGTTTTACCGTGGCTTTAGCGCTTTCAATTTTCTTGATCATCACAAGTATCGTGATGATTCTTCTCGTACTCCTACACAAAGGAAAAGGATCTGGACTCTCAGATCTTTTCGGTGGCGGAATTTCATCTAACTATGGTGGTTCTTCAGTAGTAGAACGAAATCTTGATCGCATCACAATTGTTGTCGGCGGCCTTTGGTTTGCTGGCGTTGTCGCACTTTCACTAGTTTTGAAGGGTTAATTCATGGCAAGTGCAATTCGCGGAAGTCGTGTTGGCGCAGGACCTATGGGAGAAGCCGAGCGCGGCGATCAGATTGAACGCGCAACGGTTTCGTATTGGTGCGCTAACGGGCATGAAGTTCGCCCATCTTTTGCTGTCGAAGAGACAGTAGTCATTCCTGCTGAGTGGGATTGCCCTAAGTGCGGATTACCTGCAGGTCGCGATAAGAGTAATCCGCCTAGCGCTGTTGTGAACGTGCCTTACAAGACTCACCTTGCATATGTGAAAGAACGTCGCACTGATAAAGAAGGCGAAAAGATTTTGGAAGATGCACTACGTAAATTACGCGGTGACGACATCGAGTAGTTACAAGCTTTTTGCAGCTTTAATAAGCTGATCAATACCCGCTTTTCTGTTCTGCAAATGCAGGCGAAGAAGCGGGTATTTTCTTGTAGCAAGGGCGCGGTTATCTCCAATTGCTTGAGCAAAGAGAAGTGTCTTTAGTGAAAATTCTTTACCAGGAATCTCAAAATCCACATCGGTCTCACCTGTTATTTGCAAGAACGAACCATTTTTCTGACCGCCTTTATGGAACTGACCTGTTGAATGCAAGAAGCGAGGACCCCATCCAAAAGATGTTGGACGTCCAGATTTGTCGGACAATATGGCGCGAAGCTCTGCAATCTTGGCATCATCTCTTCTATCCAGGTAGGCCATGATTGAAATGTAGCCGCCTTCTTTTACATCTTCGATAAATGTTGCCAGGGAATCTTTGAGTGATTGACCATCACCGAATATTTCAATTCCAGAATCAATGCATTGCGGCGCAAACTGCGGAATCTGATTTCCCCACTCTGAAAGACAATCTGCAGTTTTTTCTTTGGCTTCAGTCACATTTGGCTGATTAAATGGATCAATCTTTAACCCAACTCCTAGTAACGCCGTGAGCCATTCCCAGAAAATAAAGTGTGCACCCAGAGCGGCATCAACGACTATATCGGCACCTGTGCCGGCAAAAGAAACAGTTAGGGAACCACCAACTTTTGCAGCAGCAATTGATTCTGTAGCAATAGGCAAGCGACCAACAGAATCTTTGCCAGTGGATTCGGCAATCAGTTGTTCTATCCAATCAGAGAGACCAGGAACTGCTGATGCTTCATCGGTAAAAGCGATGTACTGCTCAGACTGAGTAAGCAATACATATGCAACATCAATGACTTGCATTGGATCATTGAGAATACTGGCGAGCTCAATTTGCGCATCCTGCAAGATTTTTTCAACGTTAACTCCAGCTAACGCTGTTGGCACCAATCCAAATGCTCCGAGAACGCTAAAGCGGCCACCCACATTGGGGTCAGCATTGATTACGGTGTATCCACGTTCGCGAACTTCTTTATCCAGAGGTGATTGCGGGTCTGTTACGAAGAGCATGTGTTCTAATGGATTAAGCCCAGCCGCGAGAAATTGGGCTTCAAAGAGCGCACGCTGTGAAGATGTTTCAATCGTTGATCCCGATTTAGAACTTACGACAACGACCGTATTCTCCAAATTATTTCCAATTGCGTGCTGAGCATAATTTGGATCAGTAGAGTCAAAGATGAAGAGCGGCTTATGCGCACTCTGTGCAATTACTTCAGGTCCTAGTGATGAACCGCCCATACCGCAGAGAACAACGCGAGTCTTGGTAGAAAATTTCTGAACTATCTCGGCAATCGTTGGCAGTAGTGCGACCGAGGATTGGGGGAGATCTATCCAATTCAAACGCACTGCCGCTTCAGCGGCCGCTTTATTTCCCCAAGTCTGAGGATCCTTCTGTGCGATTCTTGCATGGGCATCTCTTAGTTTCTTGTAGAGATCTGAATCTCTATCAACAGAACGTAAGAGTGGACCTGTAATTTTCACTACGCAAGAGCTTTCGTGACATCTCCAACAACTCGATCAACAGTGAAACCGAATTCAGAGAAGAGTTTTGGTGCTGCCGCAGAGGCCCCGTAATGATCAAGTGCAATGATGATTCCGCTATCTCCGACGTATTCACGCCAACCGAGAGAGATTCCCGCTTCGATACTTACGCGAAGCGCACTCTTTGGAAGCACGGATTCACGATATGTATCTGATTGCTCATTAAACCAATCTAGACACGGCGCACTTACTACTCGTGTAGAAATTCCCTTCGCTTCAAGTGCAATTTGTGAATCGAGAGCCAGTGGAACTTCAGAACCTGTTGCGATAATTACAACCCGTGGTGTCGAAGATGCTTCTTTCAGAATGTAAGCACCCTTGTTAACGCCAGCAACGTCGCCGTGCGTTGCGCGATCGACGATACGCAAATTCTGACGAGAAAGTAAGAAACCGGCAGGTTTATTTCGTTTAATCACACACTTCCATGCCTCAGCAACTTCATTTGCATCAGCTGGACGCAGAACTGCAAAGTTCGGAATTGCGCGAAGTGCTGCAAAATGTTCGATTGGTTGATGCGTTGGTCCATCTTCACCGACTCCAATCGAGTCGTGTGTCCAAATAAAGGTGGAAGCAATATCCATGATTGCAGCAAGACGCACAGCTGGTCTCATATAGTCGCTAAAGACAGCAAATGTTCCGCCAAATGAACGAGTTAAACCGTGGAGTGAGATTCCGTTAATGATTGATCCCATTGCATGCTCGCGAATTCCAAAGTGAATAATTCGACCGTATGGGTCAGCATTTTTCATTTCACTTGAAGCCGGAAGGAATGATTTTCCTTCTTCGATTGTCGTCATATTCGAATCAGCAAGGTCAGAAGATCCACCCCAGAATTCAGGAAGAACTTTCGCAATTCCATTGATAACTAGTCCTGATGCAGATCGTGTTGCAATCTCTTTTCCTGCTTCAAATACAGGTAGAGATTTCTCCCACCCTGCTGGAAGTTCGCGCTTCACAAGTCGATCGAGAAGAACAGCTTTATCTGGATTCGACTTTTTCCATTGTTCAAATTTCTCGTTCCAGTTTTTATGGGCGGTGGCGCCGCGTTCTTTCACTGAACGAACATGAGCAAAAATATCCTCAGGCATTGCAAACTTCTCTTCTGGATTTAGTCCTAACTCTTTCTTAGTCGCAGCAATTTCCTCATCGCCAAGTGCTGATCCGTGAGATTTCGCAGTGCCTCTTAACTTCGGAGCAGGCCATGCAATTACTGAATGCATGCGAATAAGTGATGGTTTCGTTGTCTCGGCTTTAGCCGCAATCATCGCCGCATCAAGTGCCGCTAGGTCTATATTTCCATCACTGCGCGCAGGTACATCTTGAACGTGCCAACCGTATGCACGATAACGCGCAGCGACATCTTCAGTAAATGACACATGTGTATCACCTTCGATAGAGATTCGATTGTCGTCATAAATAATATTGAGATTTCCAAGTGCTTGGGTGCCAGCAAGTGAAGATGCTTCTCCCGAAACTCCTTCTTGTAGATCACCATCAGAACAGATCACCCAAATCGAATGGTCAAAAGGTGATGTTCCTAAAGCGGCAGTTGGATCAAATAATCCGCGTTCATAACGTGCAGCCATTGCAAATCCCACAGAAGTTGCAACGCCAGCTCCGAGGGGACCGGTAGTCATTTCAACTCCTGCTGTGTGACCAAACTCTGGGTGACCAGGTGTGAGCGAATCCCAAGTACGGAAAGCCTGTAGGTCACTCATTTCCAAGCCGTAGCCGCTAAAGAAAAGTTGAGTGTAAAGAGTGAGTGATGAATGTCCGCACGAAAGAATAAATCGATCACGTCCTAGCCAATGAGGATCAGCAGGATCATGAACCAAATGGCGTTGGAAAAGATTGTAAGCAACAGGGGCAAGTGCCATCGCAGTGCCAGGGTGTCCATTTCCGACTTTTTGAACAGCATCCATAGCGAGTGCTCGCGCGTGTGCAACTGCTCGATCATCAAGTTCAGTCCATCCGGCAATCTTTGACGTGGTATTGATTGACATTATTTCTCCTTATGCGGGTTTACGTACTACAGAAATTCGGATGCGCCACGCTGCGATCCATACTAAAACTGAACCTAAAAGATGTGCTGCGACGAGTAGTTCTGGAACTCCAAGAAAATATTGAATGTATCCAATGGCACCTTGCAAGACAGTGATGAAGAAGAAAATATGTAACCACCGTCTGGTTTCAAAGCGGAGGTCGGGCGAACGATAAAAATAGATCGAGAGCAGTATGAGAATCCATACCGATGCGCTATGAAAACGTGTGATTGTAGTTATTGAAAAATTCAATCTAGGGGCGTCAAGATCTCCAGCATGCGGGCCGGTACCTGTCACAAGCGTTCCCATTGCAATTGCTACAAAAGCTGAGAGAATATGAAAGAAAGAAACGCGCGATATTCTCACTTGTGTAGATGACGTTCTCACGTGCGGTTGCCGTCTGCGCGAATGAAGTGATGTTGCAGCAGCAATAAGAATTGTGGAAAGCAAGAAATGCGATGCAACAGAGAGTGGATTCAAATCAGTGAGAACGGTGATTCCACCAAGTACTCCCTGGCCAAGAATTCCTAATATTTGAGTTGCAGCTAAAAAACGTAGATCGCGTCTGCCACTTCGTATGATGGCGAAAAGCGTTGCTACCGCAGCAAAGAAAAGCGCGAAGGTAAGAAGGCGATTTCCAAATTCAATCCATGAATGCAGCGTTCCTTCGACTTGGCCATCAACTGGTAGATACGAACCGGGTGTGCACTCAGGCCATGTAGGACAACCAAGTCCCGATCCGGTCAGACGAACTGCGCCGCCAGTGACGACCAGAGCGCCCTGTAAAAACAGAAGCAGCCCTGTGAGAGCAGGCAAGAATCGCCTCGATAGATTTCCGCTCCTACTCACGCTGCGTAGCCTATGACCTACGCCTGGGTAAGACACTTACGGCTCGATTGGCGGGGCAGGGGGAATTACGTCACAATACTGTTGTGAAAATCGATGACCTCAGCACTCGCGATGCTGTGGCGCGCTCGGTCCTTGAAAATGGGCCATCCACGGCGGTAGTTCTAGGCGAGCGATTAGGACTCACACCCGCCGGAATCCGTCGTCACCTAGATCTCTTAGTTGCTGATGGAATTTTAGAAGCGCGCGAACCACACACCGCACTTTCTCGCGGCAGAGGACGCCCATCAAAAGTATTCGTTATGACCGATAGTGGTCGTGAAAAATTTGAACATTCATATGATGACCTCGCGGTTGCGGCTCTGAAATTTATGTCAGCTCAGTCGGGGGAACACCTCGTTCAAGCTTTTGCAGAAAGTCGCGCAGAAGACATCAAGCGAAAAGCTGAAATTGCACTTGCAAAGAGATCGCATAAGTCGGACGCGCTAGCAACTTTTCTTACCGAACAAGGTTATGCAGCAAGCATCGAAGTTCGCGCTAACGGCGAACAACTGTGTCAGCATCATTGCCCAATTGCGCACGTGGCTGCTGAGTTCCCACAATTATGCGAAGCAGAGACTGAAGTGTTTTCTCAATTGCTCGGCACACACGTTCAACGACTTGCCACCATCGCTCATGGTGATGGTGTCTGCACCACTTACATTCCCACAAATCCTGCTGCAAGAAAAACTAAAACAACCGCTGGAAAGGCGAACTCATGACAACAGCACATCCAGAACTCGACGGCCTCGGTAACTACGAATACGGCTGGTCTGATAACAACGATGCTAGCGCCAATGCAAAACGTGGGTTGAGCGAGGAAGTTGTTCGAGACATTAGTGCGAAAAAGAATGAGCCTGAATGGATGCTCGAGTTACGCCTCAAGGGTTTAGGGCTGTTTTATAAGAAGCCGATGCCATCGTGGGGGTCTGATCTCAGTGGGATTTTCTTTGACACCATTAAATATTTCGTGCGTTCAACAGAGAAGCAAGCTGCAACATGGGAAGACCTTCCAGATGATATTAAAAATACTTATGACCGCCTTGGTATTCCAGAAGCAGAGAAGCAACGCTTAGTCTCGGGAGTCGCGGCGCAGTATGAATCCGAAGTTGTATATCACTCCATTCGTGAAGATTTAGAGAAGCAAGGCGTAATCTTCCTTGATACAGATAGTGGCTTGAAGCAGCATCCTGAACTCTTTAAAGAGTACTTCGGAAGTGTTATTCCAGTGGGCGACAATAAATTTGCCGCACTCAATACTTCGGTGTGGTCTGGTGGTTCATTTATTTACGTACCAAAGGGTGTTCACGTAGATATTCCACTACAAGCATATTTCCGTATCAACACAGAGAACATGGGCCAGTTCGAACGTACTCTAATCATCGCTGATGAAGATTCTTACATTCACTATGTTGAAGGTTGTACAGCGCCTATCTACAAATCAGATTCGTTGCACTCAGCAGTTGTTGAAATCATTGTGAAAAAGGGTGCTCGCGTTCGTTACACAACAATTCAAAACTGGTCTAACAATGTGTACAACCTCGTCACCAAGCGTGCAACATGCGCTGAAGGCGCGACGATGGAATGGGTTGATGGAAACATCGGTTCTAAAGTGACAATGAAATATCCAGCAGTAATGTTGATGGGTCCACATGCAAAGGGTGAAACACTTTCATTAGCTTTTGCTGGTCCTGGGCAGCATCAGGATTCAGGAGCAAAAATGGTTCACGCCGCTCCATACACATCGTCTTCAGTTATTTCGAAATCTGTAGCACGCGGTGGAGGACGCACGTCCTACCGTGGACTCGTTCAGGTCCAGGAAGGTGCACACCATTCAGCAAGTACTGTGAAATGTGATGCTCTGTTGGTAGACACTATTTCCCGTTCAGACACCTACCCATATGTAGATATTCGTGAAGATGATGTTTCTATGGGTCACGAGGCAACAGTCTCAAAAATTTCTGATGATCAACTCTTCTATCTCATGTCACGCGGATTAAACGAAGATGAAGCGATGGCAATGATTGTTCGCGGATTCATTGAGCCTATTGCTCGTGAGCTACCAATGGAATACGCACTCGAGCTCAATCGACTTATCGAACTTCAGATGGAAGGCGCAGTCGGTTAATGACAACTCTTCAATCTAATCTCTTAGAGAATCACACTCCCACTGGACGCGAGGAAGCCTGGCGCTTTACTCCACTGAAGCGTTTAGGCGGAATGCATGACGGAACTGCAACTCCCGTTACCAGAAACTCACTTGTTGCTAAGAACGCGCTTTCTCAAGGTGTGACTTTCACGCACGAGGAAAGCGCTCCGCTTACTCAGACAGATGACGCGATTGTTAATCGTGTTCGAGATTTCACCAATTCTGCGGCCGTTCTTTCGATCGCCGCAAATTCTGAAATAGCGGAGCCGATTTTTCTTGGTCGCGCCTCAGGCGGAACTCACGATGCAGAATTTTCACGCGTTCTTATCAAAGCAGGTGTGAACTCCAAAGCAACTGTCGTCATTGAGAATACTGGCGACACCCACCTCGCTGAAGATCTTGAATTTCAAGTCTCTGCAGGTGCTCACCTCACATTCATCTCTCTTCAAGAGTGGGGTGCGAAGACAATTCATGCAGCACGTCATCATGCTGTTGTCGATAGAGATGCAACGTTTAAATCAATCGTTATCACTATTGGGGGAGATGTTGTACGTCTTCTGCCGACAGTAGATTTCATCGCACCAGGTGCATCATGTGATTTATCGGGCGTTTACTTTGCAACTGCGGGGCAGTTCTTCGAACACCGCATGTTTGTAGACCACAAAGTTCCACATGCTAAGTCGCGTGTTAATTACAAGGGCGCACTCGCTGGCGACAAGGCGCACACTGTCTGGATTGGTGACGTCTTCATTCGAGCAGCAGCTGAAGGTACAGATACATACGAACTCAATCGTAATTTGCTTCTCTCAGATGGTGCTCGCGCAGATTCAGTACCGAATCTTGAAATCGAAACAGGCGAAATCGTAGGAGCAGGACACGCATCTACAACTGGTCGTTTTGATGACGAACAGTTGTTCTACTTAATGTCTCGCGGAATTAACGTTGAGGATGCTCGTCGTCTCGTTATTCGAGGATTCTTCAATGAGATTGTCTCTGAGATAAATATCGAAGAAATTCAAGATCGCATCATGAATCGAATTGACGAAGAACTAGCAAAGGCCGGCAAGTAGATGTCAGACATTTCATTAGCAACCCTTGCCGAAGGCAAGCCAGTTCGCATCGAAAAGAATGGCGAATCAATTTGTGTTGCACGAATTGGCGCGGAAGTTTTCGCGATCGGAGACGTGTGCAGCCATTCAGATGCATCCCTTTCTGAAGGAGATATTGCAGATTTTAAAATCGAGTGCTGGCTTCACGGCGCAGAGTTTGACCTTCGCACAGGTGAAGCGTTGACACCGCCAGCAGTAGCACCAGTCAAGACTTACCCAGTAACCATCGACGGAGACTCCGTCACGGTAGAGATGTAACGGAGATAGATATGAG
>WLCS01000129.1 GCA_009705185.1 Actinomycetota bacterium | reverse complement strand
CTTCAAACCCTTTGCAGGCAAGAAGCGAGCCTTCTTTGAAGCCTTGATCTTGATTGTTTCGCCTGTGAACGGGTTGCGTCCCATGCGAGCCTTGCGATCAACCTTCTTAAACTTTCCGAAATCGTTGATCATGACATCGTTGCCTGCTGACATGTTGCGAACGATTGTGTCAAAAACTACGTCTACAGCGTGAGCTGCTTCTTTCTTGCTGCCGTTGAAGTGTGGGGCCAACGCAGCGATGAACTGGGCCTTATTCATTCAATTCCCCTTAAATTAGATATTTACGCGTAAATAATTAAGCTTTTGCCTAACTGAGTAAAACTTAAACCTATATACAGGGTGAGTGCGTTATTAGCGTGCGCGTGTCGCAACCATTTATTTTTCAAAAATTCGCATTTTTATGCGTAAAAAACTCTCATTCTTTGCTTGAGAGTTCTACATTTCACAGTCGCTCCTTCGAAATAATCAGCGTATTACGCTCACTTTTTCAAGAGTTTTGCGAATTACACCCGAATTGGAAGTGTTTTTGGCTTGTAACTTGGGCGCTTTGCTTCAAAAGCATCGATGGAATCAGTGTGTTTCAACGTTAATCCGATGTCATCCAGACCTTCCATGAGGCGCCAACGGGTGTAATCATCTAATTCGAATGCGACGGTGACATCGTTATAAGTAACGGTGCGAGATTCGAGATCAACAGTAATTGATGTGGCTGGATTACTTTCAATGGCAACCCAGAGAGCTTCCACTGCTTCTTGCGGCAAGATCACAGTGAGTAAGCCACCTTTGAGGGAGTTGCCTCTAAAAATATCTGCGAATCGGCTTGAAATTACAGCTTTAAAGCCATAGTTCTGAAGAGCCCAGACCGCATGTTCGCGTGAAGAGCCGGTTCCAAATTCTGGACCAGCGACTAGCACTGTTCCGTTTTTAAATTCTTCCTTGTTCAGTACAAACTCTGGATCTGAGCGCCATGCGCTAAAGAGACCGTCTTCAAATCCGCTGCGAGTAACTCGCTTGAGATAAACCGCAGGAATGATCTGATCTGTATCAACATTGCTACGACGAAGAGGAACTCCGGTGCCTGCGTGCTTAATAAATTTTTCCATGGTGTGTTCTCCTCTTCTTACAAATCTGCCGGTGATGAAAGGGTTCCGCGAATTGCAGTTGCTGCTGCAACCAGTGGGCTTACCAAGTGCGTACGACCACCTTTACCTTGGCGGCCTTCGAAATTTCTATTGGATGTAGAAGCTGAACGCTCACCTACAGAAAGTTGATCAGGGTTCATGCCAAGGCACATTGAACATCCTGCATTGCGCCATTCAGCGCCAGCATCAATAAAGACTTTATCCAAGCCCTCTTTCATCGCTTGCTGACGAACGCGTTCAGATCCAGGTACGACAAGCATGCGCAATTTCGGTGCGATTTTTTTGCCTTCAAGAACTGATGCTGCAGCACGTAAATCTTCGATGCGACCATTGGTGCAAGAGCCCAAGAAAACAGTGTCAATAGCTATCTTCTTCAGTGGTGTTCCTGCTTCAAGTCCCATGTACTGCAAGGCGCGTTCTGCTGCTCCACGTTCTTCTGAATCCGCGATATCTGCTGGGTTGGGAACTGAGGCATTGAGTGGAAGACCCTGTCCAGGGTTGGTCCCCCAAGTAACAAATGGCTCTAATTCATCGGCATTGAGCGTAATTTCAACGTCAAACTTTGCATCAGCATCTGTAAAGAGAGTCTGCCAGTATGCCTGCGCTGCTGCGAAATCTTCAGGTGCATGAGGCTTACCCAAGATGTATTCAAATGTCTTTTGGTCTGGCGCAATGAGTCCTGCACGTGCACCAGCTTCGATAGACATATTACAAATAGTCATGCGGCCTTCCATTGAAAGCGCGCGAATTGCAGAACCACGGTACTCAATGATGTAACCCTGTCCCCCGCCAGTTCCAATCTGAGCAATGATTGCAAGAATGATGTCCTTTGCAGTAACACCTGTCTTAAGAGTTCCTTCAACATTAATTGCCATGGTCTTTGGGCGACTTGATGGAAGAGTCTGCGTTGCAAGAACGTGTTCTACTTCAGATGTTCCGATACCAAATGCGATTGCGCCAAATGCGCCGTGCGTAGATGTGTGTGAATCTCCGCAAACAATTGTCATGCCTGGTTGTGTAATTCCAAGCTGAGGACCCACAACGTGAACAACGCCTTGATCGGCATCGCCTAGTGAGTGGATACGAATCCCAAATTCTTTTGCGTTATTGCGAAGAGTGTCAATTTGTAATTTAGAGACCGGGTCGGCAATGGGCTTTAAAATATCGAGAGTGGGAGTGTTGTGATCTTCTGTAGCAATTGTCAGATCCGGACGACGCACCTGGCGACCAGCAAGACGAAGTCCATCAAATGCTTGTGCACTTGTTACTTCGTGAATGAGTTGCAAATCAATGTAAAGAAGATCTGGTTCCCCTGGTGCTGATCGAACGATATGGTCTTCCCAAATCTTCTCTGCAAGTGTCTTGCCCATCAGATACGTGCTCCTTAGTTCTCAAATACTGTAAATATTGCATCTCAATAGGTGGGATGCTAATATCAATCCGTGGATAAGAAGAATAGCGGAGTCGGCGTATTAGACAAAGCCGTAAACATTTTGGCTACTCTCGAATCCGGCCCGCACTCACTTGCAGAGCTCGTTGCAGCCACAGGAATTGCCCGTCCAACGGCCCATCGCCTTGCTGTAGCCCTTGAATTCCACCGTTTAGTAGCTCGCGACCTCAATGGTCGTTTCATTATTGGTCCCCGCTCCTCTGAACTAGCCGCTGCAGCTGGTGAGGATCGACTTATCGCAGCAGCAGCGCCAGCCCTGGCAGCACTTCGCGATGCAACTGGGGAATCCGCACAGTTATATCGTCGCCAAGGTGACATTCGAATTTGTGTTGCTGTTGCAGAACGACTTTCAGGTTTACGTGACTCTGTTCCTATCGGAGCATCACTGACAATGCAGGCTGGTTCTGCTGCACAAATTTTGATGGCGTGGGAAGACTCAGAGAAAATCCATCGCGGACTGCGCAATGCACGTTACACAGCTGCTCATCTTGCTGCCGATCGCCGCAGAGGATGGGCACAATCTGTAGGAGAACGCGAAGCAGGCGTTGCCTCTGTATCAGCACCTGTTCGCGGACCAAATGGAAAAGTTATTGCAGCGGTATCCATTAGCGGTCCGATAGAGCGATTAGGCCGTCAGCCGGGACGTTTACATGCAGCAGCGGTTGTTGCAACAG
>WLCS01000128.1 GCA_009705185.1 Actinomycetota bacterium | reverse complement strand
GTTATTTCGGAATCTCCTGTTTCACTTGAAAAGATTTTAACTCCAGGAATCGCTCACCGACTTGGCGATGAAGAAGAGATCTGGAACGCCATTGTCGTTGGCTTGCGTGATTATGTAACTAAGAATGGATTTAAATCTGTACTTGTTGGGCTCTCAGGCGGAATCGATTCAGCACTTGTCGCAGCTCTGGCCGTTGATGCTCTTGGCCCTGATCGCGTGCACGGTGTCGGTATGCCAAGTAAGTACTCATCCGAACATTCTTTATCTGATGCCGAGCAATTGGCGAAGAACACTGGTCTTGGTTACCGAGTTGTTGAAATTCAATCAATGGTCGACGCCTTTCGCAAAGAAGTAGAACTGACTGGCTTGGCCGAAGAGAACTTACAAGCCCGCGTTCGCGGTACAACGTTGATGGGTCTTTCTAATCAAGATGGTCACCTTGTATTAGCCACTGGAAATAAATCAGAACTGGCGTGCGGATATTCAACTTTGTACGGAGATGCCGTCGGCGGGTATGCACCGATTAAAGATATTTATAAGACCGATGTGTGGGCACTTTCTCGTTGGCGAAATTCAGTAGCTCTCGCTGCCGGAGAGGTTCCACCAATTCCAGAGAATTCAATTACAAAAGAACCAAGTGCTGAATTGCGACCCGGCCAGAAAGATTCTGATTCACTTCCTGAATATGAAATTCTCGACAAAGTATTAATGGCATACGTGGATGAAGACATGGGTCATGATGAATTAATTGCTGCGGGGTTCGATAAGGATTTAGTCGTACGCGTGATCGGAATGGTCGATAAGGCTGAGTACAAGCGCCGCCAATATCCGCCTGGCACAAAGGTTTCTAAGCGTGCATTCGGCAAGGATCGCCGCCTTCCAATGACTTCAAGCTGGCGGGAAGTCTAAATAAAATGACAAGTAAGTGGCGCGAACTCTAATTTTGTAACACAGCCGTAACGTGACTTTGGCACGATGTGGCCATGTCCCCACAGCACTCAAATTCGCACGACGATGGCATTAGCAAGCAAGAGGAATTCGTTCTTCGCACAATTGAAGAACGCGACATTCGATTTATTCGTCTATGGTTTACCGATGTTCTTGGATATTTAAAGTCTGTTGCGATCGCGCCGGCCGAACTTGAGAACGCATTCGAAGAAGGTATTGGCTTCGATGGTTCTGCAATTGAAGGATTCGCGCGCCAATCTGAATCAGATATGTTGGCAAAGCCAGATCCTGCAACGTTCACAATCTTGCCTTGGCGCGCAGAAGCACAAGGGGCAGCGCGAATGTTCTGCGATATCACTTTGCCTAGTGGAGAAGCATCACCTGCAGATCCGCGAAATGTCCTTCGTCGCACTTTAGATAAAGCCGCAAAGATGGGTTACACCTGTTACACACATCCAGAAATTGAATTCTTCCTCTTTAAATCACAACCTGAAAAAGGTGTTGCACCTGTTCCGGTAGATCAAGGCGGCTACTTCGATCACACACCTGCTGTTGTTGGTCATGATTTCCGTCGCCAAGCAATCACATTGTTAGAGGCAATGGGAGTCTCAGTTGAATTCAGCCACCACGAAGGTGCTCCGGGTCAGCAAGAGATTGATCTTCGTTATGCAGATGCGTTAAGTACTGCCGATAACATCATGACTTTCCGTCATGTCATCAAAGAAGTAGCTCTCAACCAAGGTTTTTATGCATCCTTTATGCCTAAACCATTTACCGATCACCCAGGTTCTGGAATGCACACCCACGTATCTCTTTTTGAAGGTGAAAAGAATGCGTTCTATGACGAGAAGGCAGAACTCAATCTCTCAACTGTCGGTCGTCAATTCATTGCTGGAATTTTGAAGCACGCAGCAGAAATTACTGCGATTACAAATCAATGGGTAAATTCTTATAAGCGACTTCAAGGCGGGGGAGAAGCTCCATCAATTATTAACTGGGGTCATAACGATCGCGGAGCCCTAGTTCGAATTCCTATGTATAAACCAAAGAAAGAGAACTCAACTCGCATTGAATTCCGTTCTCCAGATTCAGCATGTAATCCCTACCTTGCTTATGCAGTGATGTTGGCTGCAGGACTCAAGGGAATCGAAAAGAAATATGTACTCGAACCTTCAACTGATAATCAGTTGCTTCCATCTAACCTAGAGGAAGCAATCTTGGTGATGGAAAAGAGCGAGTTAGTCCGCGAAACTTTGGGCGAGCATGTATTTGAATATTTCCTTCGTAACAAGCGTGCCGAATGGCAGGACTATCGCCGACAGGTCAGCGCCTATGAATTAGATAGGTACTTACCGGTCTTGTAACCACGTATTTTGATTGCTCGCGAGTAATCTTAAATACATGACTAAAGAGATCAACGCTCAGACAATTCGTCGTTACAACCTGATTGCAGGAATTTTCCATCTTGCCCAGATGGTTCTCGTACTATTTCTAGCAAACGATTTTTCCCTTCCAATTGTGGCTCGTTACATGGCCGGCCCTCCAGGAAGCACATTCGCTGACCCCATTACTCTTTTTGATACACCAGTGGGATTGGCAGTTGCGATTTTCCTTGGTCTCTCAGCGTTCTTTCACTTCTTAGTAATTAGTCCTAAATATTTCTCTCGTTATGCAGCTGGTCTCGCAGCGCACCGCAATTATTTCCGTTGGGTTGAATATTCAATTAGCTCATCTGTCATGATTGTTCTGATTGCTCAAATTTGCGGAATTTCAGATGTTGCAGCGATAGTTTCAATCTTTGGAGTAAATGCTTCAATGATTCTCTTCGGTTGGTTACAAGAAAAATACGAAGAGCCTGGAAATGGTGGATGGCTACCATTTATTTTCGGGTGCATCGCCGGAATAGTTCCGTGGCTAGCTCTTGTTTTCTATATTCTTGCAATCGGTGGTCCAGGAAATACAAAAGCTCCAGCATTCGTTTATGGAATTGTAATTTCCCTCTTTGTTCTCTTCAATACTTTTGCAGTTGTCCAATACCTTCAGTACAAGAAAGTCGGTAAATGGTCAGATTATCTGCGCGGTGAAAAGACCTATATAACGCTCTCGTTGATTGCTAAATCCGCACTGGCATGGCAAATATTTGCCTCCACCTTGATTCAATAACCATTGGCGGGTTATCCTTAACCCATCATGAAGCTCCGCGGACTCCTCCTTATCCGCCGTAGCGAGGCCTAAGAACCGGTCTCCTCGCTGCGGAGTTTGGTGTTGCCGGTAAACACTCTCGGCCCATCAAACAAACAAGGAGCAAAGAAATGAATTT
>WLCS01000127.1 GCA_009705185.1 Actinomycetota bacterium | reverse complement strand
TACACACGTCCTGCAATCGCAGCTGATGCACTACCAAAGGTTGGTTAATCCTATGAAACTATCAACTCGTAAATTAATTGCATCATTGGGTGCAGCTGCACTTCTATCAACAGTTGCAGTGGTATCAATCCCTGCAGCAAATGCTGCAGCTCCAACATGCGTAACAGTTGCAGATGTTGAAACTTGTAACGGAACACTTGCAAACGGTGCTGCATATAGATTCGTAGTGCCAGGTAACTTCAAAGGAACTATGTTCTTCTGGGAGCACGGCATTCGTGCAACATATCCAGGTATTTCAGCAGTTCCTACAGGAATTGAAGAGATCACACCAGCAAACTCTGTAACCGGAAAAGACATCACGAAAGAGATGCTTAAAGCTGGTTATGGAGTTGCTGCATATGACGGAACCGTTAAGGGTTTACGTGGTTGGAATAGCGCCTACCGAGTAGAGATGCTCAAGGAAGTTATCGATACTGCTGTTACCAAGTACGGTAAGAAGATTCAGAAGAAGGTTGTCTATGGTTCATCACAAGCGGGATCAATCATTACTCCGTTTGTCGAGAAGTACCCAACGTATGCTGATTCAGTCGGAATCTTGGCAGGAGTAACTCCTTCTGTTGCAGATTCAATTCAATCAGCATGCGATATCTTCTATTTGCTCAGCGTCTTTGCTGATCCAACCATCAAGGGTTGCGCAGCATTTGGAACTAAGGGTGTTCCTGGACACATGGCATCAATTGGAGAACTCCTCAAGGTAGTTGCACTACTTAAGACATGGGGTGCAAACCTTGGTGCACCTGGACTTGAATATCCAGCAGCGCTGAAGGGCTCACCAATTCCACAACGTTCTGCGCTCTTGCTCACTGGGCTTTTGACTGGCGTGCCAACAAAGAGCTCACACATGGATGGAATTTCAACAAGCGCAGTTGTTGCAGAACACAGCATCAACGCAACAGTTGCAATCCTTGAAAATCTTGGCGAAGCGGTTGCAAGTGGTGTTATTGCTGGTCAATCACTTTCAGAGATCACAGGTCCTGGTTTCTACGACAATACAAAGACTGATTGGGCATCACTGCTCGATGAGGGTGATGCAGGTCGTTACAACCTAGGACTTTCTGGAGATGAAGCGATCAATGGAATGCTTGCAGTGCTCAAGGGTGCGCCACGCGTAACTGGAAATGCAGATGCAATCGCTAAATTCAAGGCGCTTGATAAGTCTTCATTTACTTCAAAGCATCCAACAATCACGCTTTCAAATGAAGCTGATCGTCTGGTATTTGCTGGTAACTCTGCACGCTATGTCGATCGCAAGCGCGAAGTCTATGAAAAGGCACTTGCTGCTTGGGAGAAGACAAAGAAGGGCGCTAAGCCAATCTGGAACACTCTTGCTCTCTATGCAATGACTCCAGAGACTTACACAAAGTTCACTGCAACAGGGGCTCCAGATTTAACTGCAGCTCCAGCAGTGTCAGGTGTTGGTCACCAGACATTCTCAACTAAGCAGATGAAGGCGTGGGTAGATATGCTCGCTGTCGCTGCGAAGTCAGGAAAGGTTCCAACTGCTTCGTATGTTGAATACATTGCAACAAAGGTTCCTTACCTCAACGGAGATACTGAATATCGTCCAAACGATCTGAAGTACAACTTCGGCTACTAAGAAATAGCACTCACCGAAAGGGCTCCAGGCAACTGGGGCCCTTTCGCTTTGCTCCATCAACTATCCTTCACAAGTGAGAATTGATTCTGCAAGCGCTATGCACGCACTGGGCGTGAGCATTGGAAAGCAATGTCGCGCAGGAGATCTCATTTTGCTTAACGGGCCACTTGGGGCTGGTAAAACAGTTCTGGTTCAAGGCATCGGTCAGGCACTGGGCATCAACGATGTCACATCACCCACCTTTGTTATTTCGCGAATTCATAAGGGCGCACTTTCACTCGTTCATGTTGATGCATACCGACTCTTAGAAAGTGGCAACGCTGCTGCGTATTTAGATGATTTAGATCTTGATACACCGCGGGAAAGTGCCGTGACTGTTATCGAATGGGGCGGTGCAGAATCCGCGCGCTTAAGTGAAGAGCGACTTGAAATCACAATAGATCGCAGCGAAGAGGTTCGAGAAGTAACAATCAACAAAGTCGGCCCTCGTTGGCAGGAACTAGTTATATGACAATTTCACTGGCAATCGACACCGCAACTTCGCGCACAACCGTAGGAATCATTGAAGATGGCACCGTGCTTTTCGAGAAATTTCACGAGGGTGCAACCGACCATGGACGAGCACTTTCAGATCTTGTCGCGCAAGCTCTGAAAGTAGCTAAACCACCTCATCAAATAGTTGTTGGAATGGGACCGGGTCCATTTACAGGATTACGAGTGGGTATCGCATTTGCCCACACATTCGCACTCGCGCGCAGAATTCCGGTCATTGGCGTGTGCTCACTCGATGCAATAGAAATCGATAAGAGCGAATACACCGTTGCAATTGATGCCAGACGTAAAGAAATTTATTGGGCAACATATAAAGATGGTGTGCGCGTTAAAGGTCCTGAGGTAAGCAAGCCTGCAGAAGTTTCTGATTTCATCATTGATCAATTTCCAAGCGTGCTGAAGTTAGTTGCATTGGCCGAAAATCAGAACATCACAGAACCTATGTACTTGCGTCGTCCCGATGCTGTACCGACTGCGGAACGATCATGATTAGCTATCGCCAACCCATTGCTCTGGATATTCCAGTTCTTGTTGGATACGAACGCGAACTTTTTCCATATTCGCCGTGGAGCGCATCGCAATTTAAAGAAGAGTTTGCAGGAATTCCTCGCACACGGTTTATGAGTGTGGCAGAGAGTGAAAATAAGATTATTGGTTACTGCGGAGTCTTTGTGCCCGCACCTGGTGTTGAGGCAGATATCTTGACTGTTGCAGTTCTTCCTGAATTTCGCAGGCAAGGGATTGCCCGTGAATTCATGCGACAAATAGAGCAATGGTCAGAAGAACGTGGCGCCAGCGCGATGATGTTAGAAGTCGAGCACACCAACGAATCTGCAATCGAGCTCTATAAAGCCCTTGGTTATATGAAGATCTCGGTTCGAATGGATTACTACGGCCCAGGTAAAGATGCCTTTGTTATGCGAAAGGAATTCGCATAATGCAACCAATTGTTCTTGGAATAGAAACTTCCTGTGATGAAACCGCAATCGGAATTGTTCGAGGTCGCACCTTACTTGCAAATGAAATTGCATCAAGCGTGGAAGAGCATGCACGTTTTGGTGGCGTAGTTCCTGAGATTGCATCACGTGCACACCTTGAGGCCATATTGCCAAGTAT
>WLCS01000126.1 GCA_009705185.1 Actinomycetota bacterium | reverse complement strand
TTACTTGCATTCTTTCCAAATGCACCTGCAGTACCGCCACGACCTGGACCGCGATTAGGACCGCCGCCGCCTGGACGTTGTGGACCACCTGCTGCACCACCTGCTGGCGCATTTGTTTGTGAACGATATGGACCAGAAGAAGTTGGTGCGCCACCTGTGCGCGGTGGGTAATTTCCAGTTCCAGCACCTGCTGGACGTGGTGCACCTGGACGCGCTGCAAAACCTGGACGAACAGAACCTGGTCGAGCTCCTGCCATTCCTGGACGTGGTGCACCAGTTGATCCTGCTGGACGTTGCGGTGGACGCGGAACTGCGCCACCAGTTGAAAATGGATTGTTACCTGGACGTGGTGGACGAGGAACAGCACTTCCAGTTGAGAATGGATTATTTCCTGGACGTGGTGCACCAGGTGTTGGTGTTGGTGCCGCAGGAGTTGTTGGTGTTGCTGCTGCTTCAGTCGCTGCAGCTTTTGCTTCATCTGCTGCAACTTTTTCTGCATCGCGTGATGCTTTCAGCGCCGCTAGATCTACACCGAGCTCTGCTGCAAGTTCTGCCGCAAGTTCAGGGTTAACTTCTGCAGTCTTTTTTGAAGCAGCAGTCTTTTTCGCTGCAGCTTTCTTGACTGGCTTCTTCTCTTCAACTGGTTTTGCATCTGGGTAGAGCGCAACTAACTTGCGCACCACAGGTGCTTCAACTGTCGATGATGCTGATCGGACGAATTCGCCCATTTCTTGGAGCTTTGCAAGGACTTCCTTGCTCTCCATACCGAGTTGCTTTGCTAACTCGTGTACGCGGACCTTTGACACATTTCTCCTGTCTTGGCCCGCATTAAAAATTGTGGGATGCGAGCCCTAGTTGTTCGACCTCATGATGTAAACGAGCTCATTTGAGTTTCATATCTTTCGCATCCATTTCGATAATCAGATTTATTGCTAGCACTTGCGCATTCGCGCTAATGCGATGGGCTCAGTCTATCGAATGAGCCGGAAATTCCCTATTTCACGCGGGTGTATCAGGGTGAATATCTATTCGCCAGCCCGTAAGTCGCGCAGCAAGTCGGGCATTTTGCCCATCTTTTCCGATAGCCAACGAGAGTTGATAATCAGGAACCACTACCTTTGCCGAACGTGTTGCCTCGTCAACGATTGTCACGCTAGAAACTTTTGCCGGCGCTAACGCATGCGCAACAAATTTAGCTGGATCTTCATCCCAATCAACAATATCTATTTTTTCTCCATGTAATTCATTCATCACTGCTTGCGAACGCGCACCCATGGGGCCAATGAGAGAGCCCTTTGGTGAAACCCCTGCACGGTGAGAACGCACAGCAATCTTTGTTCGGTGACCCGCTTCGCGTGCGACACCCATGATTTCAACGATTCGGTCTTGAATTTCAGGAACTTCAAGTGCGAACAATTGCTTAACAAGAGCTGGGTGGCTTCGTGAAAGCATAATTTCTGGACCTTTCAGTCCTTGCTTGACTTCAACTACAAAACATTTGATGCGATCGCCGTGGTTAAAAACTTCTCCAGGAACTTGTTCTTGAGGAGGTACGCGGCCTTCAATGCGACCAAGATTTACATGGATCATCTTTGGGTCACGGCCTTGTTGAACGACGCCAGAAATTACATCTCCAACAGAAGTAGTGAACTCTCCGACAATTTCTGCATCATTGGTGGCTCGCATTTGATGTTTAATAACTTGTCTAGCAGTTGATGTTGCAATTCTTTCGAAACCCTCGACTTCAAGAACGCTCTCGCTAATACGTTCTCCAAGTTCGTTAAAGGTTGGAACAAAAATATTGATTGCGCCAGTTTCGCGGTCTAGTTGAACACGCGCATAACGATTGGGTTCTGGGGTTTCGTTATATGCAGTAAGAACTCCGGCTTCAATTGCCTGAATCAACTGCTCAAGTGGCATTGCCTTTGCATCGGTAAGTTGGACAAGCGATGGAATATCTACACCCATTACTTGTCACCATCCTTGCGATTGAATTCAATTTCAACGGTTGCGCGTTTGATATCAGAGTATTTGATTAAAACTTCTTTACTTTCTTTCTTCTCAGCAACTGTGAGAACGACTTCACTTTCGTTGCTGGATGAGATTCGACCCTTAATTACATCGCCGTCAGTTTTAACTACCTTAAGAAGGCGGTCCACATTCTTTGCATAATGACGCGCAAGAGTGAGTGGACGGTCGATTCCAGGAGATGTCACTTCGAGAGTAAAAGGTGTCTCTCCCATAAAAGTTGCTTCATCTAGAAGACTTGAAATTAATTTGGTTGCAACAGTTACTTGATCAAGGTTGAGAGCACTTTCACCATCTACGATTACCGTAACAATGCGGTGTTGGCCGGGAGTAACGAGATTTACATCTTCCAGAAAATATCCAGCTTGAGCTAGCGCTGGGGTAATGAGTTCAGATATCTGATCTTTCAGAGCCATTACTGTGCCGTCCTATTCGATTGTTATTAAGTTGTCGTGCAGAGGCAAATTTACTCTATGTAGAGAGAGTATCCAAGTCGCACAATCAATAGCCCCGTGACTATCAGATAAAAGATTCTGATGAACCCTGAGCCTTTCTTAATTGCCATATGAGAGCCTGCGTATCCGCCTGCAAGATTTGCGATTCCGAGTAACAATCCAAGTTTCCACATGATCCCGATTCGAAATCCAACAACGATTATCGAGGCAAGATTTGTGGTTGCGTTCACCACTTTTGCGATGGCAGAAGCCCCAACAAATGCGAAACCCATGACCGCTACTAACGCAATCATCAACATTGTGCCTGTGCCCGGGCCAATTAATCCGTCATAGAAACCAATAACTGCTGCAGCAAGTGCGCCGATAACCATCAACTTACGTGGGGAATGTTTTTCCACGTGGATTTTCCCTAGATCTGGTTTGAATAAGGTGTACACAAATATCGCAATCATCATGAAGAAAATTGAACTCTTAAAACTCTCCGGTGAAATATGAGATGCCAGAAGTGAGCCAAAGCAGGCTCCAATAAATGCAGGGACAACCATTGCAAGTAATAATCGCGGATTAGTTTTAATTGATTGTCGGTACTTAATTGCAGCAGTAGTCGTGCCGAAAAAAGCTGCGGTCTTGGATGTTGCGACAACAGAGACTGGATTGCGATCAGGAAATGAGAGCAACATTGCAGGAGTCTGAATCAAGCCGCCTCCACCAGCAATGGCATCAACAAACCCCGCAGAGAACATTGCTAGCCCAAGGAGCGCCAGATTTATTGCAGAGAGATCGTAAAACACGTTATTGAAGTGTGGCTAACGTCTTTGCAATTTCTTCGACAGCAGAGGCGACAGCGATTTCAGATTTGTCACCGCTCTTGCGAACACG
>WLCS01000125.1 GCA_009705185.1 Actinomycetota bacterium | reverse complement strand
GGTGTATTAGGAAAAACTATTCGTGGAAAAGTTGCCAACACTTCTGCAGAACTTGCAACAATTATTCTGGATGAAGTTGAAGTAGCTGCAGTGCCAGGTGAAGCATTTGGCCCTTCTGGGTATCTTCGTTTTTCATATGCAACAAGTGATGAAGATATTGTTGAAGGAATCGGAAGAATCAAGAAACTTCTTTCCGAGTAATCACTTTCGATTTAGAGAGTAACCCCGATCAGGTTTACTTCGGCTTCTAAGTTGATGCCAAACTTTTCGTAGACGCTTTTCTGCGCCGATTTCGCAAGTTCTGCGATATCTGTTGCAGTTGCGTTTCCTGCATTAGTCAGCGCGAGTACATGTTTAGTTGAAACGCGCGCGCCACCGTGAGTGTCGCCTTTATGGACTCCCGAATTTTCTATCAGCCATGCTGCACTAGTTTTAACGCGACCATCAGCAGTTGGCCAACGTGGTGCATCCGCTGGAAGTTGAGCTGCAACATCTTGCGAAACAATAGGGTTGGTAAAAAATGAACCTGCAGACCATGAATCTCTATCTGTCGGATTAAGCAACATTCCTTTTTTCGCACGAAGTTCAAGAACTATTTCACGTGTCTTAAGAACTGGCGCCTTTTCTCCGACAGAGATTCCGAGTGCACTAGCAAGTTCAGTGTAAGTAATTGGAGTTGTGGTCTCACCTTGACGCAAATTGAATTGCACATCGAGAATTACGTACCGACCCGGATGTGATTTAAAGTGAGAATTTCTATATGTAAATTCGCATTCAAGATTAGTAAAAGTCTTTACTTCTTTCTTGGTGCGATCGTATGTACGCACGCGAGTAATAAATTCAGATACTTCGTGGCCGTAAGCGCCAATATTCTGAATTGGGGCTGCTCCCACGGTGCCAGGAATTCCACTCAAAGTCTCTAATCCAGCAAATCCTCGCTCGATTGTTCTTTGAACGAACTCATCCCAGTTTTCACCTGCTCCGATAGTCAGAGTTGCGCCGCTGCATGCATCAACTTCAGCTTGCACAGAATTATTAGTAATACGAATGACAGTTCCTTGAAAACCGCTATCGGCAACGAGAATATTTGTTCCGCCTCCGATAATTAATATCGGTGAATCCCCTGCTGCTTCTATTGCAGAAATAATTTCTGCTTCAGTGCCAACCTGAACAAATTTCTTGGCAGGTCCACCCACGCGGAGTGAGGTGTAATCTCTCAAATCTGCCATGTGCTTAGGCTACCTGCGCGGACTCAAGATTGCAGTCTTGCCTCTAAATCGTTCGAGGATGCGATCGTAGTTTTTCTTAGATTGAGCATCTCGGTATTCAGGGTCACTGTCGTGATAACCGTGGTGACGCGCTTGCTCAAGAGGCAAATCCATCTGTAGCAAACGTCCATTTGAATGACGTAAGTTTAATGAGAACTCAATATCTGCATTTCTATAGAAAACTGCGCGATTGCTAAATCCGCGAGCCGCTAGCGCATCTTCACGATGCATGCCTATGAAGTAACTAAAGAGCACATCTACTTCGCCTGGACCTTTGTCATCAGTACTTCGCCATTCATCTTCTAAATTAACTAGTCCTCCGCGCCAACCGACTGCAACAAATTCGCGCTTCTTTAACTCTTCTAAAACTGGTGTGACCGCATCGCCTAGAAAAATCGTTGACGGATCCATGACAATGATGAATTCACTTGTGACATTTCTTAGCAGTGCATTGGCATTCTCGCCCCAGCCAAAATTCTCATTTACCTGAACTAGCGAGGTACGGGAATCTAATTCATCAGCTACTACTCCGGGATCTCCGATAACTAAAACAGTAATCGCGCACTGGCTATGAGCTTTTATAGCCTTGATGCATGTGACTGCATCTTCATGAAAACCATCAACAATCATGGCCACAGTGATTTCATATTTTCCAGAATTTACTGGACGAATATCACGAGTTGATTCATAGACTGGAAATCTCTTCTTAGGCTTTAGTTCGTACCCACCAGCAACATCTACAACTTCAAATCCTTGTGCTGCAATTTCATCGCGTAATTGATCTGAGAGTGCGAAATTCTTTTCTGCTCGAGCTGCTTGTCGTGCGCGCGCTAATTCATGAACCGACTCTGGAGCGCTCACTTTTTTACTACCGCTTTTGCCATTCCAAGTACTTTGACTCCAGCAGAGGTTGCACTGAGTGTGATTGAAATTTTCCCGTCATTAATTTCTGAAACAGTAGCCGAAACGGTGAGGTCAACTTTCTCACCTGCAGGCACAATCACTGGCTTTATAAAACGTGCTCCGTATTCAAGAACGTTTGCCGATCCCCCAGCAAAATCTGAAACATACTTTCCAACAAGTGCCATTGTGAGCATTCCGTGTGCAATAACATTTGGAAGCCCTACAGAAATAGCAAACTCTTCATTTTGATGAATTGGATTTTGATCTCCGGATGCATCTGCATATTGCTTTAACAAGGCACGATCGAGAAGGAATACCTTCTCTGGAAGTTCACTTCCAACTTCAATCATGCGCGCACCACCAGTGTCGACCATGCCGAAATAACTCGTTCGCCTGAGCGATGTAAATCTGAACGAACTGTGACAATTTCATTTCCTGCAGCAACGCGGTAACTCTCAATAGTTGCATCGCATGTAAGCGCATCTCCAGCTTTTACGGGTGAAAAGATTTCAAATTTCTGATCGCCATGAACAAGGCGGGTCCAGTCGAGTCCGATTTCGGGCTGCGTCAAAATTGCTTCGAACTGAGTCAGTGTGATTCGGATAGTAAAAGTTGGAGGTGCAACTGTTGTATCTGTTTCGCCAACAACAGCACAGAAGGCATCGACTTCAGATTGTGAAATGGTTATTACATCTGTACCCGCGAAGGTACGCCCGACCGAATCGGGGTTGAGCATTAGCGGGTTTCGCGGTGAAGAGTTGAAGACTTGCAACGTGGACAGAACTTCTTAAGTTCCATGCGGTCTGGATCGTTGCGGCGGTTCTTCTTTGTGATGTAGTTACGTTCTTTGCAGTCAACGCATGCCATGGTGATTTTTGGACGAACGTCCGAGCTCTTGCTTGCCATGGTCTTAACTCCTTCGTTGATCTTGCTTTAACAGGCGCTCAGATTACCTGAAGCGCATTCAATGGTGAAATCCGTGCGTATTTCGAACGGATTACTTCGCAATTACTAGTAGCGGAGGCGGGATTTGAACCCACGACACAGCGATTATGAGCCGCTTGCTCTACCAAGCTGAGCTACCCCGCCAAGGGTGTGCACGTACATATTTCTTGGTCTTATTAAATTGTCTACTTCTGTCTTGCGAGCCCCCCACCAGAATCGAACTGGTGACCTTTTCCTTACCATGGAAACGCTCTACCGACTGAGCTAGGGGGGCAGTGGTAGAGAGAGAAGTCT
>WLCS01000124.1 GCA_009705185.1 Actinomycetota bacterium | reverse complement strand
GTCACAGTTATTCGAGCTGGCATTGAAACTCTCATTCCAGTTACAGAGCTCAACATAGGTGATGAATTCATTGTGAAACCTGGGGCGCGTATTGCTACAGATGGAATTGTTATTTCAGGCCAAAGTTCAATAAACAACTCAATGATTACTGGGGAATCAACTCCCGTTGACGTGGCTCCAGGTTCTCTTGTCATTGGATCTGCGATGAATAACAATGGAAGAATAATTGTTCGAGCTACACGCGTTGGCAGTGATACAGAACTAGCGCGCATCACCGCGATGGTTGTCTCTGCGCAGGGCAGCAAAACTCCCATCCAAGCCAAGGCAGATAAAATTGCTGCATACTTTGTTCCAATTGTTACCGTCATTGCACTCTTCACATTTGAGGCTTGGTATCTCTTCGCTGAAAAATCTCTTACTTACTCTATTTCTACAGCGATCTCTGTATTAGTCATTGCCTGCCCATGCGCTTTGGGATTAGCAACGCCTGTCGCACTGTTAGTCGCATCCGGTCGAGGGGCATTACGTGGAATTGTTCTGCGCAATCCGCGTGTACTTGAGGCATCAAAGAAAATTGATGTTGTCGTTCTTGATAAAACAGGAACACTCACTGACGGCACAATGTCAGTACGCAGTGCTGACTTCTCACTTTCTGCACAGAAAGTTCTTGGGGCCGAATTTGCGCCCCTGCTGACTGAGCAGAATATTCTTTCATCCGCACTGGCACTTGAAAGTCAGAGCGATCACCCTGCTGCGCAATCAATTACAACGTATGCACTTGCACATGGAGCATCTCAACTTCCAGTTTCTGATTTCTCTCAAACTCCTGGTGCTGGAGTTGCTGGTCGTGTATCTATCGGAAATAAATCTCTCGTCGTGTTAATCGGTGCGCCTGCATCGATTGCACACAGTTGTATAGCTTTCCATCCTGAAATCCTTGAGGCTATCAAAGTTGGAGAAGAGAGCTCTCGTACTGTTTCAGTTCTGGCTTGGGATGGTGTAGCAATTGCGGTCTTTGCTTCAGGAGATCAATTACGAACCGATGCGGTTGCAACCATTGCAGAATTTAATCGCCGCGGAATTCAGAGTTGGCTGCTCACTGGCGACAACGCCGAAAGTGCACAATCAACAGCTCTTGCCGTGGGAATTCCACAAGAGCGAGTAATTGCTCATGCGCTGCCCGAAGATAAGCTTGCAAAAATTGCATCTCTTCAAAGTCAGGGCCATAGCGTTTTGATGATGGGCGACGGAGTAAATGATGCTGCCGCTCTTGCTCTTTCGGATGTAAGCATTGCAATTGGCACAGGAACCGACACAGCAATTTCTACAGCTGACATCACTCTCATGAAACCAGAACTCATGGGAGCGATCGATGCGCTTAATCTTTCCAAGAAGACAGTCTCTACAATTCGAGGAAATTTAATGTGGGCTTTTGCCTACAACCTCATTGGGCTGCCGCTTGCAGCACTTGGATTTGCTTCGCCGTTATATGCAGCAGCTGCAATGGCTGCGAGCAGTCTCTTTGTAGTTACTAACTCTCTACGAATTCGGTAGTCAGCAACTCTTGCGGGCATGAAAAAAGGCGCTGATATCAGCGCCTTTTTCTCTTTGGTAGCGGGGGCAGGATTTGAACCTACGACCTCTGGGTTATGAGCCCAGCGAGCTACCGAGCTGCTCCACCCCGCGTCGGAAGTCCAATCATAACGTCAGGCGTAAGCCTTCACCAAATCGGTAATTACTTACGTGCTTGTGCAGCAATTGCAGCAGCAATTGCAGATTTCAAACGATCTTGTGCACGACCGTATGCAGAGAAATCACCCTTTGCAAGTGCAGTCTGTGCATCAGCGAGTGCTTGCTTTGCACGTTGTAGTGCACTTGCAAGATCTGCTGAACTGTTATTTGTTGGAGTGTTCGCAGATGTTGTTGACGATGATGTTCCAGAATTTCCACCGAATACTTGATCGAGTGCACCCTTAAGTGAATTATCAAATCCGATGACATCTCCAAATGAAACTAACACTTTCTGAAGAAGTGGATATGCAGCAGTGTTAGAAGTTGCAGTGACATACACCGGCTGCACGTAGAGCAAACCATTGCCTACTGGAAGAGTGAGGAGGTTTCCAAGGACAACATCAGATCCGCCTTGACGCAGCAACGACAGGGCATTTGCTACTTCAGGTTTTGCTTCAAAGTTGGAGGCAACTTGTGAAGGACCCGCAATGTTGGTGCTTCGTGGAAGTTGCAGAACTGAAATCTTTCCGTAATCAGGACCTGCAGTTGAATTTACTGATGCAAACGCAGAGAGATTTTCGCGACCACCACGTGGCACAAATGGAGTTGTTAATGAGAATGCTGGTTGCTTAGAACCAGGCATTTGCAGAGTCATGTAGTACGGAGGCTGTGCTCCAGCGTTTGCACCGAATGTTGATGGGTCACGTGGAACGCGCCAGAAATCTTGTCCACCGTAAAACGCTGCTGCGTTTTTGACGTGATATGAACTCAAGATATCGCGCTGAACACGGAACATATCTTCTGGGTAGCGAATGTGATCGAGCAAGCTCTTTGAAATCGCGCTCTTCGCCTTAACAGTATTTGGGAATGCTTTCATCCAAGTTTTTAGCACTGGATCTTTTGTATCCCACTGATACAAAGTGACTGTTCCATCGTAGGCATCAACTGTTGCCTTCACTGAGTTTCGAATGTAATTAACAGTTTTATTCTCTTGGGCTGTTACTGAGGCAGAATTTGCTGTCAGAGCATCTTTTGTAGCTGTTGAAAGTGATGTTGCTTGCGCATATGGGTAGCCAGCACTCGTTGTGTAGCCATCGATGATCCACGTTACTTTGCCATCAACGATTGATGGATATGGGTCTCCATCAAGTGTGAGCCATGGAGCAACTTTTGCTACACGTTCACGTGGCGCGCGGTTGTAAAGAATTTTTGAATCAGCATTAATGAGGTTCGAGAGAAGGATTCTCTGCTCTTGATATTTGATAGCAAAAAGTAATTTGTTGAGCATGCTTCCGACTGGAACGCCGCCCTTGCCTGTGTATGTGTAATTCTTCTGACCGTTTGCAGATGTGTCATCTGGATAGTCAAACTCAACAGGTGAGTTAGTTTTCTTTCCACCAATAATTGAGTAATCAGGAACATTCTCGCCAAAGTAAATACGTGGCTCAAACTGACCTAAACCTTTTGTTGGTGGAAGATCTCCCACTGCAAAGTTTGGCTTTCCATCTGCATCAACTGTGTTGCCATATGCAGCGACAAAACCGAATCCATGTGTGTAGACCAAGTGATCGTTAATCCAGTTTCGGCTTGGATTGCCATCGATATTTAATTCGCGTACCGCAACAACGGTGTCTCGAGAAACTCCGTTGATTGTGTAGCGATCAATATCAAGTGACTCTGGGAATGTGTAATAC
>WLCS01000123.1 GCA_009705185.1 Actinomycetota bacterium | reverse complement strand
TGGAAGATCTCGATGCAGTGCGTACAAACTTCGACGGTATCTCCTATGCAAAAGGTGCATCGGTACTGCAGCAGTTAGTTGCACACGTTGGCCGTGATAATTTCATTAAGGGATTACGTCTCTATTTCTCAAAGCATGCCTTTGGAAATACAACTCTGAAAGATTTGATCGACGAACTAGAAGCAGCAAGTGGCCGCGATTTAACGCCGTGGGTATCTACATGGCTGCGCACAGCAGGTGTAAATACATTGCGCCCTGTTATTGCAATTGATGGAGATGTGTACAAATCAATTTCGATCAAGCAAGAAGTGCCATCAATGCCGGTGGGTTCAAAGGAGCTTCGCCCCCATCGTTTGCACGTTGGCCTCTTTGATATTAACAACGGTGTTCTGGCACGACGCACCAGTGTTGAACTAGATGTTGCCGGTGAATTAACAGAAGTCACAGCACTTGCTGGTCAAAAAGTTGCGGACTTAGTTCTGATTAACGATAAAGATCAGACCTACGCAAAGTTGCGTTTTGACGACCGTTCGATTGCAACAATGAAGAGCCACTTAGGTGCACTCAATGACTCACTTGCTCGCGGTGTCATTTGGGCATCTCTATGGGATTCATGCCGCGATGGCGAACTCTCTGCAACGTCATATATTTCAATTGCTCTTAATGCGCTGAAGACAGAATCAGATATTTCAATTGTTTCTGCCACGCTGATGCAGATTGATACCGCTATCTGGGCATATGCAGCACCTGGTAATCGTCAGGCTCTGCGCCAGCAAGTGGCTAAGGCAGTTGAAGAGATGTTTGATTCTGCCCAGCCTGGCAGCGATCACCAATTGCAATTCGCTAAATCTTTTGCAAATACTGCAGTCACACCTGCTCAGTTCGATCGCTTCAAAACTATCTTGGACGGCGCTGTTAACGGACTTGTTATCGATGCAGAACTTCGCTGGGCAATCTTTATTAGCGGCGTAAAGCGCGGAATCTTTGGTCCCGCAGATATCGATCGCGAAGTCGAAAAAGATAAGACAGCGCACGGCAAGCAATACGGCGCAATGGCTTATGCAGCGATTCCAAATAAGGATGCAAAAGTTAAAGTCTTTAGCTCAGTTACCACCGATGATTTATCAAACACAATCCATGCCTACAAGTGCCGCGGATTTAACGATCCATTGCATACCGAGATCCTGGCTGACTTTGTCGATCAGTACTTCGATGTTCTTCTTAAGGTCTGGGAGACAAAGGGATTCGAGATTGCAGAAACAACTGCAACTCTGCTCTTCCCATCATGGGTTATCAGCCAAGAAACTGTCGATAAGGCACAACACTGGCTCGATGTCACAGGCAAAGCCGCTTCACACGCGCTACGCCGTACAGTGCTTGAAGGACGCGATGCAATGACTCGTGCTCTTAAAGCACAAGCTGCTGACTTCTAGAAGTTACTTACTCGATTGAAGTAATTGATGAAGAGGTCGAACCTTTTGGCTTCTTCTCAGCTGTAAGTGCCCATACGATCAAAGAAATACCAAGAAATAATCCGATTGGTGCTGCAACAAAGTAAGTGAAAGTTTGGATTGCAGTAAGACCTTCACCTGGCATTGCACCTGGTTCTTGGTTAATCATTGAGAGGTACTTAATCATGGGTGCAGTCTATGCAGTTGCTGCAGCGACGCCAAATGGTTCAAGGTATGGCAGCCATCGATTTTCTGTTCGGCCAGTTCCAAGAATTCTCCATGCAGCTCCCACTGGTTCGCGCGGAAGTGTGCGCAGTCTCCATCCAAGTTCTTTTAGTGGTTTATCTGCTTTCACATGGTTGCATTTGTGGCATGCACTCACAACATTCTCCCAATTGTGACCGCCGCCACGAGAACGTGGAATCACGTGATCAATAGAAGTTGCAGGTGCTGCGCAATAAACGCAACGACCACCATCGCGAGCAAAAATTGCACGACGTGAAAGTGGAACAGTGTGACGATATGGAATCTTTACAAATTTATTAAGACGAATAACAAGTGGGAGTTCAATCTGGCCAGTTGCAAAATGCAAAATAGTTCCGGATGACTCAACCATCGTTGCGCGATTGTTAAGAACAAGAATGAGCGCGCGACGATCAGTCACAACACCCAGTGGTTCGTAGGTGGCGTTGAGAACTAACGTGCGGTTCATCTCTACCTCTGTTCCAGCGCGTGGCTCGCACCGATTGGGTTATATTGCCTCAAAACCTCGCCTGATAGGGGTATTTCGCGGTGAAGTTTTAGTAAAGATTTCACTACCCTTAACGCCTATGAGCGAGCGTACGCAGGCAATTTGGGATTGGTTTAACGGAGCCCCATTCCGAGTTCTGATTATCTTCATCGTTGCTCTTATCAGCCACGTCGCCGGAAATCGCGCCATAGATAGAGCAATCTCTCGATTAGCCCATGTAGATCTCAAGCCAGGTCCAGGTACTGCAAAGCGACAAGCAGAACGTGCTCGCACTATCGGAACTGTATTTAGTTCTGCGTTTAACGCAGCGGTGTGGATCATTGCAATTGGAATGATTCTTGGTGAATTCGGATTCAATCTTGGTCCTGTTATTGCATCAGCCGGTGTTATCGGCGTTGCACTTGGTCTTGGTGCGCAAACAATTGTTCGCGACGTGCTCTCTGGAATATTCATGCTTGTTGAAGATCAGTACGGCGTTGGAGATGAGATCCACGTGCAAGATATCGAAGGAAAAGTAGAAAAAGTCGGCTTACGAATTACTCAGGTACGCGATAAGAAGAACGTTCTCTGGTTTGTTCGAAACGGCGAAATATTAGTTGTAGGAAATAAATCTAAAAAGAATTAATCCAACTGATTAACCATATGGTTTGCAGCGCCCTCTAGATATCGCCACAATTTTTCCTTCGCTTCACCTTCAAGATTCGTTCCATCTACCGCTAACTTCATGCAGTTAATCCACGCATCGCGAGCTTCGGGATTGATATGAAAACCAGCATGGCGCATACGAAGTCTCGGGTGTCCGCGCTCTTCTTGATACGTAGTTGGCCCGCCCCAGTATTGTTCTAAGAACATCTGCAATCTGCGCGCAGCACCTTTCATATCTGATTCTGGATACATAGGGCGCAAAATTGGATCTGTGGCAACGTGGGCATAGAACTGCGAAACCAAGTCAGAGAAAAACGCTTCTCCCCCAAAGAGCTCGTAATAATTAGTTGTATCGCGTTCCATTTTTAGCCGCGTAACTCTAAAGCTGTTTTACCTTTTGCAATCTGCAGAACTGCGTACGCACTGACCAAACACATGAACGCCGAGATATAAAACGCGACTGCGTAATCGCCTAACTTCACTCGCAAAATAGCTGCGCCAAGTGCTGCAACCGATGCTCCAATTTGGTGACCCACAAAGACCCAGCCATAAACAACTGTTGACCTTTGTGTACCGAGTACCAAGCGGCAAAGCATCAGAGTAGGTGGCACCGTTGCAACCCAATCTAGGCCGTAGAAAATCACGAAGACCAAAGTTGATGGATGCACCGAG
>WLCS01000122.1 GCA_009705185.1 Actinomycetota bacterium | reverse complement strand
GGCGTCTCAACGTTAGTCCCAGCAAATGCTGCAACACGTTCAACAGTGATTCTTCACGAAACAAACCCAATCACTACATTGAACTGCAGCACACCAGAAGGTAACTCAACAAGCTGTTCTGCACTTAGCTATTTGCAGGGTGCAGGCTTCCTTTACTACAACAACAAGAAGGTCGTTGTTCGCAACACAATCTTTGGTTCATTCAAGGTTGTAAAGAACACTAAGACTGACTACCGTGTTGAGTACACAGTGAACCCAGGACGCGTCTGGTCAGATGGCACACCAATTACAGGTGTAGACCTTCTTATGTCACACGTTCTTAGCTCAAACAAGTACTCAATCGCTGCAGGTCTTGGCGATCCAAATGATGAGAAGACACCACCAGCATTTAACAGCCTCGGCTACGGTGGAACATACGCTGACAACATTGTTGGCGAGCCAGTTCTCTCAGCAGACAAGATGAAGGTAACTCTTCAGTACGCAAAGCCAATCGCTAACTGGGACCTTTACGGCCCTGGCCCATCAGCAGTTCACTCATATGTGCTTCTTGCTGAGGGAAAGACAAAGCTCGGTACAGTTGCTGAGAATGAGGCTGCTCGCGAGAAGTTCTTGAAGGCATTTAATTCAAAGGACACTGCTTTCCTTAAGAAGATCGCAAAGGTTTGGAACGAAGACTTCAACATCACTGCTGTTGATGACAAGACAAACCCACTTCTTCTTATCTCAAACGGTGGATTCATGATTGAGTCTGCAGTTACAAAGCAATCTGTCACACTCGTGCAGAACAAGAAGTACAACTCAGGTCCAGCACTTTCAGGTGGAGTCGATAAGATCATCTTTAAGTACATCTCTGACGGAACAGCAGCTGCTCAGGCACTTGCTAACGGCGAGCTCGATGTTTACGCAGGTCAGGCAACTGCTGACGGTGTAGCAAAGCTCAAGGCAATCAAGGGCGTTAGCGTTCTTGGTAAGGAAGAAGTTGCTTACGAGCACTGGGATCTTCGTTATGACTCAACAGTAGGAGAGGCTCCATACACTGGTCCTTTCTCATACAAGTACGGTCAGAAGTCACTTGATCTACGTACAGCATTCCTTCTTGCACTCCCACGTCAAGAAATCATGGAGAAGCTCATCGCACCTATCAACGGTGTCACAAAGCCAATCCAGTCAACATGGGTATCACCAGGATCTGACCTTTACAACAAGGTCACATCAACAAACGGTTCAGGCTTCTACACAATTGGATCACAGGCGACGCGCGAGCGCCGTGCTTTGGCTCTCGTTAAGAAGCACTACCCAGATGCTGCAAAGAATCCAGTTGATATCAAGGTACTCGTACCTGGTAACAACGCTCGTCGTGCAGCTGAATTCGCACTTGCGAAGGCAGCAATGGCTCGCGCTGGATTTAACTTGATCGGTGATGTATCAACATCATGGCCATCACTTTTGGCTAAGTCCACTCACGATGCTTACTTCTTTGCATGGGTTGCTTCTTCTGTAACACAGAAGCAGTCATCAGAGAACTTCATCACTAACGGTGGAAATAACAACATCGGATACAGCAACGCACAGGTTGACTCAATCATCTCTACATTGGACGTTCCAATGTCAGAGGCTGCGCTAGCATCCAAGTACGCTCAAATTGAGAAGATCATCAACAAGGATGCAATCACCATCGGTGTATTTATTCACCCTGGCGTTCTCGCTGTTAATGAAAACCTCAAGGGCATCAAGCCAAGCCCATTGTCTCCACAGATGGTGTGGAACTACTGGGAATGGACATACTAAGCCGTTAAAAACGCTTAGTTCCTAGCTCAAAAGCATGGAAAGAGGCACGCGGGATTATTTATCCTGCGTGCCTCTTTCATGTATAGTCGCCTATCTCGCAGGGTGAAACACCCAGCTGGCGTGGCCCATCTGAAAGGTTCTTACTTCATGGTTGCATACATCTCCCGTCGTCTAGGAGTAATGCTTGTGATCCTCCTTGGATCCAGCTTTATCCTCTACAACCTCGCAGCTATCTCGGGCGACCCCTTAGATGATTTAAGAACAAGTACAGATCCCAACCGCGACTTTCTAATCGCCCAGCGCACGCGCCAACTGCAGCTCAATGTGCCACCTCCCCTTCGTTACTTCTATTGGTTGCGTGGAGTATTCGGTCTCTTTATCGGAAAAGCTAACTTTGGAATTACTCGCGCCGGCATCACCGTAGGTGAAGAGCTTAAGCAAGCGATTCCGGTGACAATCCGTCTCGTCTTTGCCGCAACTATTATTGCAATTATTTTGGGTATCGCAATTGGAATCATCACCGCGCTTCGCCAATATAGCCGCTTTGACTACTCACTTACATTAGTTTCATTTCTTATGCTCTCGCTCCCTGTTTTCTGGGTTGCGGTACTTGCTAAGGAGTACCTTGCAATCTCCTTTAACAACTTCTTACGAGACCCCGTCATTCCAATTAATATCATGGTTGGAATCTCCGCTATAGGTGCTCTCTTCTGGGCATCTCTTCTGGGTCGAACACGTGCCGCCTTCTGGAAGACTTTTGCTATCGTCTTTATTGGAACCGCAGCAGTACTTAAGACAATGGAACTTGTAGACTGGTTTACAAATCCGCGTCTTGGCCCAATTTTGGTCTTTGCAATCTCTGTTGGAATAGCCTTTGGAATTACTCAGTTATCGGTTGGACTTACCAATCGCAAGGCTCTCAAAGCAGCGCTAGCGATGTCAGTTGTCGCGCTTATCTCTTATTACCCTGCCAACTACATCTTCGATAACCACATCAACGCACTGGCCCTACTGGTCATGCTTGTGCTGACAATCGCAGCTGGCGTTATCTCGGGAATCGTTTTCTCCAAGATTGATCGCGGCCCAATTATCCGTACCGCGGTACTCACGGCATTCTTGAGCGCATTTCTCATTCTTATCGATAAGTTCATGCGCACTTGGAGTAGATACTCAGAGACAGATGCAATTAACTTTCGCCCAGTACCTACTATTCAAGAACGAAATGGTGAAATTGATGTCACCGATTTCTGGCTCTCTAACCTCGATGTAATCATGCACTTGTTCTTGCCGACTCTTATCTTGACGCTCGGATCTTTTGCTGGCTATGTCCGCTTCTCTCGTGGAACAATCCTTGAGGTTCTTAACCAGGATTACATCCGTACCGCACGCGCAAAGGGACTTACTGAGCGCACCGTGATTATGCGCCATGCATTCCGAAATACTCTGATTCCAATTTCAACAATTGTCGTTGGTGACTTTGCCGGAATCATCGGTGGTGCGATCATCACCGAGAACGTATTTGGTTGGTCAGGTATGGGAACCTTATTCAGACGAGGTATCTTTACATTCGACCTCAATCTCTTGATGGGCGTCTTCTTTGTTACTGCAACGTTGACCCTGCTCGCAATTTTACTGACAGATATTCTTTACTCTGCGCTGGATCCCCGTATTCGAGTAGGAAGTGGCAAATAAATGTTTGGTCGTAAAAAGAACGTCACAGTCGAATCCACTACCTCAGG
>WLCS01000121.1 GCA_009705185.1 Actinomycetota bacterium | reverse complement strand
ATCTTTTGTGAGGTCAATTCCGTTTGCTGATCCAAATGTTTTTACAAGGTGATCAACAAGTGCTTGATCCCAATCATCTCCACCGAGGTTGTTATCGCCGTTAGTTGCTTTAACTTCTACAACACCGTCGCCGATTTCTAGAAGTGAAACGTCGAATGTTCCACCACCAAGGTCGAATACAAGAATTGTTTGTTCCTTGTCTGCTTTATCAAGACCGTATGCAAGTGCTGCCGCAGTTGGTTCGTTGATAATACGAAGAACATTGAGACCAGCAATTTCACCAGCTTCTTTTGTTGCTTGACGTTGCGCATCGTTGAAGTAAGCAGGAACTGTAATTACAGCATCTGTTACGGTCTCACCGAGATACGCTTCTGCATCGCGCTTTAACTTTTGTAGAACGCGCGCTGAAATTTCTTGTGGTGTGTACTTCTTACCGTCGATATCCATCGTCCAGTTAGTACCCATGTGACGCTTTACGGAACGAATTGTGCGTTCAACGTTTGTCACTGATTGACGCTTAGCAACTTCACCAACCAGAACTTCGCCATTCTTTGCGAATGCGACGATCGATGGAGTTGTGCGAGCGCCTTCTGCGTTTGCAATAACTGTTGGCTCTCCGCCTTCAAGTACTGATACGCAGCTATTTGTAGTTCCGAGGTCAATTCCGACTGCTCTAGCCATTGTGTTGCTCCTTCTTGTTCGTTTATGAACCTGAGCCGATTCTAGCCAAAGAGTTGAGTCGAGGCGACTCAGGTTTCATACAGTTGAACAGGGGCTGCTGGCGATTTATTCCCTTAAGGGGTGGGGTTAGCCGTAGGTGTCGCGGGGGCCCCGGCCGTTTGAGATTGTGCGCAACCCGCGTTTCCAGCTTGGCGCTGTGGGCCCAATGAATTCGAGAGATTCGACGAGAGCTCCGGGTGCGCTGGAGCGAATGGTTTCTAGTAGTGATGGCCCGACCAAGTTGAGTTGTGTTGCCCACGCTGTTGATGAGCATTGCACGAGTAGGCGGCCATCTAGCATCGAAAGAGGTGTTGTGTGTTGGGCGATCTCGGGGCCAACAACTTGTGGCCATGTGGCAAAGAGTGTTCCTTCTGCCAAACCTGAATCCCAATCGCGTTCTTGAATCAAATTATTTAAAACGTTGGAGATAAGAGTTGGATCCCCTGGTGTTTGGGTGCGCTCTTCTATTTGTTTTTTCTTCTTTGTAAATCCAGTTTTGTAGCTTCGGAATAAATCAACTGCGAGGTCGCGTTTTTTGGGTTGGTTCTCACTCATTGTGTCACTACCCCCGGGCTCACATAAAACTTAGTAGATAGTAATTCTTCAGGTAGGTCGGATTCAACTGCTGCAGTAATAAATGTTTGCTCTGCCATCTTTGTTACCGAAGTTAATTGTTGGCGGCGAGCAGTATCTAACTCTGCAAAAATATCATCAAGGATTAGTACTGGTTCTGCGCCTTCTGATTTAAGTAGGTTATATGAACCAATGCGTAGCGAGATTGCCATCGACCAAGATTCTCCGTGGCTTGCATATCCTTTTGCAGGAAAATCACCAAGTTGAAGATGGAGATCATCACGGTGTGGGCCAATGAGTGACACACCGCGTTCTTGTTCTTGTCGAGCGACTTCTAATTGGCGTGCGGTAAGAATTTCAGTGTTGTGTTCTACATCTGCTGATAAATTCTCTGTTGAAGATTTATAAGAGATGGATGCAGGTTTAACTTCGTTGAGATTTGCATAATTTGCAGCAACATAAGGGTTTAAGTCATCAACTAATTTGATTCGCTCGGCAGATAATTGTGCGCCGTATGTAATGAGTTGCTCGGTCCATGGAACCAGTGCGTTTTCTGGCGCGCGAGTTTTTAATAAAGTGTTGCGTTGTTTTACAACACGCTCGTAATCTGAAATTACACCAGCGAGTCTTGGTGATTGGGTGATAAGTAATTTATCTAGAAAATCTCTGCGGTGTGTGGGTTCTCCGCGTACTAAATCTAAATCTTCTGGTGAGAAGTAAATTATTTGTAAAGCGCCCAGAATTTCGCGTTGTGATTTCACTGGGTTTTGGTTTAGCCGGGCGCGGTTGGTTTTCGATGCGTTGATTTCTAGGTCAACTTGAAGTGTGCGTCCTTCGCTTTCAATTTCTGCGCGGATGATTGCTTGATCTGCACCCAATGAAATAAGTGGTTGGTTCTGTGAAACGCGGTGCGATGAAAGGTAAGCAAGGTAAATCAAACTTTCGGCGATATTTGTTTTGCCACTGCCGTTATTTCCGATAAATGTAATTGGCCCAGCGGGTAGTTCTAGCTCTAAGGATTTATAAGAGCGGAAATTTGTCAGCGCCAGCCGAGTTACGCGCATAAGTGAAAGTGGTTTCTATTTAAGAGGCGTAGCGCATTGGCATGAGCAGGTAGCGATAATTATCGATAGATGGGCTATTTGGTTCTGTGCGCCCTGTGAGAATCGCTGGTTTGTTAGATCCGGTAAATGAGATCTGCACAAACGGTGTACCTACTGCTTGAAGGCCATCTGCTAAGAAAACTGGATTGAACGCGATTGAGATTGGGTCGCCGTTTAACAACACATCAATAGTTTCAGTTGCTTGCGCTTCTTCTCCAGCACCGGCTTCTAGTGATACGCCACCATCTTTAAATTCAAGTCGTAGTGGAACAGTCTTATCTGTCACTAGTGCAACTCTGCGAACTGAGTCTAGAAAGGGGGCTACTTCTACAACAGCTGTTGTGGTTGTTTCTGTTGGTAGTAAGTGTCGGTATGGAGGGAAAGTTCCATCAAGCATTCTCGACGTCATAGTTTTTCCTTCGCCAGAGAATCCAGCGAGGCGATCGTTTGATGTTGTTGGTGCAAATGACAGTGATACATTTTTTGCACCTATTAAAGATTTGGCGGCGTCTGCAAGTGTGCGGGCGCGCATAAGTGCTGAAGTGGAAAGTCCTGGTGTTGCAGGGTTCCAATTAAATTCACGGACAGCTAACCGGTAGCGGTCTGTTGCCGCAAGAGTGATTGTGTCTTCATTTATTTCAACGTGTACACCAGTAAGTGTTGGTAGTGAATCATCTCTGCCTGCAGCAATTGCAACTTGTGCTACTGCTGTTGCGAAAGTGTCGCTTCCTACATTGCCTGTTGTTTCAGGAAGTTCTGGAAGGTTTGGGTATTCGTTAAGTGAAAGTGTAGGAAGAGTAAATTTCGCAGCGCCAGATGTAACAAGTACTCGCGTTCCATCTAAAGTAATTGTGATTGGTTTATTAGGAAGTGATCTACAAATTTCTGCGAGTAGTTTGCCTGGAACTAAAACTGCGCCTTTTTCAAAAATGTCTGCGTTGAAATGAGCTTTACTAGAGGTTTCTAGATCAGAGGCGGAGAGAATCACTTGATCGCCGGTTGCATCAATTTTGATACCAAGAAGCTCGGTCTTAATAGGGCGGGTGGAGAGGGAGCGGGAGACCCAGTTAACGCCATCGGTTAAGGCGTGTTGATCTACAGTAAATTTCATGGCGAGCCCCTCATTAACGTTGT
>WLCS01000120.1 GCA_009705185.1 Actinomycetota bacterium | reverse complement strand
GTGCCGATGGATTTGAGTGCGATGTTCGCATCACAAAAGATGAAGTCCCAGTTTTGTGGCACAACTCGTCCATGTTGGAAAGGGCTGGCAATCGCGGGCTTATTGCTGAAATGACGTATAAAGAAGTGTCACAAGCGTATCCACAAGTATTGATGCTCGATGAACTCGTTGATTTCGCGATAAAAAATAAAAAAGGCATATTGATTGAAACAAAACATCCCGTCATTTCAGGAAATAGAGTTGAAGAACTTGTCGTTGAAATGCTTGAAGAAAAAAAAGCGTTGCAGAAGATTCCAGTAACGGTGATGTCATTTAGTTGGAGCGCAGTAGAAAAGATCAAAAGATTAAATCCAGAAATTTCGTCAACATTCTTGCTTCATAAATTCACACCTTGGTTTCAGATCAAATATTCATCGGCTGCATCAATTGGCCCTGAAATTGATGATTTACGGGCAGAGCCGATAAAGGCCCTACGAATCAAAGACGCAGGCCGATCATTGAATGTATGGACAGTTGACGAAGACGAAGATTTCAAATTATGTGAGCGATTAGGGGTCGATATTCTCATTACGAATAAACCGGCACGCGCACGCGAAGTACTCCGGTATCCTTAACCAGTGAGCAGTGCAGAGAGCCATACATTCGCCTATCTAGGGCCAGTTGGCACATTTACCCAAGCCGCTCTTAAGAAATTAACGTGTGATAGCGATATCACTATTCCTTTTGCAAATGTCACCGCAGCACTTGATGCAGTTCGTTCTGGTGAAGCTGATTACGCACTTGTGCCGATTGAAAATTCTGTTGAAGGTGTTGTTGCTCGTACACTCGACGAACTTGCAACTGGAGACCCGCTCACTATCGCACAAGAAGTAACACTTCCTGTGACATTTACTTTGATGGTAAAGCCAGGTACTAAAGAGATAGTTCGTATCGGAACACATCCGCATGCAGAATCACAGTGCAGAGCATTTATTGCAAAGAATTATCCTCATGCAGAAATCGTTCCTACTAGTTCAACTTCAGCTGCGGCAGAGGCGGTTAGCAAAGGCGAACTCGATGCAGCAATTGCATCCAGCGCAGCAGCCGAACATTTCAACCTCCAAGTAATTTCAGAAAATATCGGAGATAACTCTGGAGCAGTTACACGATTTATTGCTGCCCAGAAGCCTGGCTGGATGCCTGAACCAACTGGCAACGATCGAACCTCAATGGCCATTTTTATTGATATCGACCATGCGGGCGCGCTGCTGGAAATCCTGCAGGTTTTTGCTAAAAATAATGTAAACCTGACATTCATTCAGTCACGTCCAACAGGTCGCGAACTTGGTCACTACCATTTCATCATTGATGTTGAAGGCCATATCAAAGATGCTCCAGTTGGAAAATCTGTTGAAGAGCTGCGCGCAATTTGTGACGACATCAGATTCTTAGGTTCCTATCCAAGAGAGGTGCGAGCATGATTGATATCAAATTCCTTCGTGAGAATCCTGATGTTGTTCGCGCATCACAAAAAGGTCGTGGTGAAAACGTTGACCTCGTTGATCAGATTCTTGCAATTGATGAAAAAAAGCGCGCAGCAGTAAGTGATTTTGAAGCGCTTCGACAAGAGCAGAACACGTTATCTAAGAGTGTGGGCTCTGCCAAAGGTGATGAAAAAGCAGCTCTGCTTACAAATGCAAAAACTTTGGCGGATAAAGTTAAAGCAGCTGATACTAAGCGCGCAGAGGTAGAAGAAGCCACTAAAGCACTATTACTTCAACTTTCAAATTTGCTTGATACAGATGCACCAATTGGTGGAGAAGAAGATTTTGTCACGATTGAACATGTTGGCACCCCGCGAGACTTCACTCAAGATGGTTTCGAGCCAAAAGATCACGTTGAACTTGGAAAGTTATTGGGTGCAATTGATACAGAGCGTGGAGCAAAAGTTGCTGGATCTCGCTCTTACTATCTCACTGGCGTAGGGGCACTTCTAGAATTCGCACTTGTTAATTACGCAATCCAAAGCGCAGTGAAGAATGGTTTTACTCCAGTGATACCTCCTGTACTTGTAAATCCTGCGGCAATGGAAGGAACTGGATTTCTAGGACAAGCCGCTGAGAATGTTTATCGCATTGAAAAAGACGACGTGTATCTAGTTGGAACTTCTGAGGTTCCACTTGCTGCCATGCATATGGATGAAACTCTTCCTGTAGAAAAACTACCTTTGCGTTATGCAGGTTATTCATCATGTTTCCGCCGAGAAGCAGGGACATACGGAAAAGACACACGTGGAATTATTCGCGTGCACCAATTCGATAAAGTTGAAATGTTTACGTTCTGTAAGCCAGAAGATGCAAAAGCTGAACATGCTCGACTTCTTCAATGGGAGAAAGACTTCCTGACAGCAATGGAAATCCCTTTCAGAGTTATTGATGTTGCATCAGGAGATCTCGGATCTTCTGCAACGCGCAAGTTTGATATTGAGGCGTGGATACCTACGCAAGGCGCTTATCGCGAGGTAACTAGTACTTCGAACTGCACCGAATTCCAAGCTCGTAGATTAAACATTCGGTATAAAGATTCTGAAGGCACAAAAGCAATGGCAACTCTGAACGGAACACTTGTTGCAATTCCTAGAATGATTGTTGCGATACTTGAAAATCACCAAAATGCAGATGGAACCGTCAATGTTCCTGCGGCGCTACAGCCATTTCTTGGTATGAAGAAATTTGAGCTTGCGTGAGCGTTCACCAGAATTTTGAAAGGCGCCCAAAGTTAATTGCCTCTGATCTAGACGGAACAATCGTTGCTCATTACGGCGAGGTTACTCAGAGAACAATTGATGCGTTTCGCAAAGCGCACTCTATGGGTGTAGAGATTTTCTTTGTAACTGGAAGACCTCCACGATGGATGCCCGAAATTAAAGAAGCATTTGGAATTGGTAACGCAATTTGTGGAAACGGAGCGATGCTCTATGACTTGCTCAACGATAAAGTCTTAGAAGAATGGTTAGTTCCTGTCGATGTGCAGCTTGAAGCAGTTAAGCGAATGCGTGCAGCTATTCCACAAATTTCTTTTGCCATTGAATCTCATAATTATTTCCACCGTGAAAAAATCTATATTCCACGATGGGATGTGGGTCTAGATAATGTTGGTGTAGAAAAAATTGAAGAAGTAATAACTTCCCCGGCACTTAAAATTTTGGCGCGCTGTTCGCAGCAAGAGCTAACCTCTGACGAGATGCTCGCTATCGCAAAAGTAGAACTCGATGGCTTAGCTACTGTTACACATTCAAATCCAAATGATTCTTTACTTGAGATATCTGCACTGGGTGTTTCAAAAGGAATGACACTTGCAAAGATGGCAGCTCGGTTAGGCATCGATGCATCTGATTGTGTTTCATTCGGAGATAACCCAAATGATTTTTCAATGCTTGAATGGTGCGGACGATCATTTGCAATGTCAGATGGACATCCTGAAGGTCCACAGCATGCAAAAGGTATTGCAGGTCCATGCGAAGAAGATGGTGTAGCAATCATCATCGAGCAGCTCTTGTTGCTTCCAGAGTAGTTCGTACTTCCCGCGTAATAATTCTGCGATTTTTG